>DKLL01000255.1 GCA_002455755.1 Acinetobacter sp. UBA6641 | reverse complement strand
TGAGACCGGGCCCAATGCAGGGACCTTGGCTGATCCTTCAATGCCACGTGCTTTAAGCAATGCAGAAGTTAAAGAATTAGTGCAACTCTATGCTCAAGCAGCACGCAATGCCTTGGCTGCTGGTTTTGATGGGGTCGAAATTCATTGTGCAAATGGTTATTTGGTGAATCAATTTATCTCTGCACATAGTAACCACCGTGAAGATGAATATGGTGGATCACTAAACAATCGTTTGCGTTTTTTACGTGAAGTAGTAGAGGCAGTTGCTGAGGTGGTTGGTGCAGATCGTTTAGGAGTGCGTTTTGCCCCGCTATTTGAAAGTACAGAGGAAGATCGTGTTTACATAGGGTTGGTTGAAGATGATCCACATGTGACTTATATTGAAGCCATAAAAATACTTCAAGAAGTTGGGATTGCCTATTTATCTATTGCAGAAGCTGATTGGGATAATGCACCAGAACTTCCTCATGATTTTCGTAGAGATGTCAGAGACACTTTCAGTGGTCGGATTATTTATGCAGGTCGATATACGGCAGAAAGAGGGACTCGAATTTTAGAGGCAGGACTGGCCGATTTAATTGCATTTGGACGCCCATTTACTGCGAATCCAGATTTACCCGATCGCATCGCCAATGGCTGGCCATTGAATCCAGTAGATGCAAGCACTATGTATGGTGGGACGGAAAAAGGCTATATTGATTATCCNNACAAATTCTTAAAATTTTTTATCTGGGTAATGAGCCAACCAGCAAGTGGAAAAGAAATCAGTTGCGTTACTGGCACTAATACTATGACTTCAATCAACACCATCATCGGGAAACTTTGATGCTCAGTAATTGGCTTTAATAAAGTGAGTACCAGTAATAGTGTGGGATATAAGCCTAAATATCCGACTAAAATACGAGTCATGAGGGCTTTAGAAGAAGAATTCATTGTGCGCTATACTCATGGATTGTAAATTGATTTAATAGCAATACATGAATAAGTCATCATTGGGTTGCTATCATAAACCATTAGTTATGTGATTGATATTTAATTTAATTTTTATGAATCTTCACTTTTTAATAGAAATTTAGTGGCTCTCAGAGCTTGATGTAATGGTGTTTTATCTTTTTGCAACTTACTCAGTAATGCTGCACCTAACCACATTTGGTAAAGTACTTGTGCCAACGTCGAGGCCTCAGTATCTGCTTGGATAGATTGATCCTGTTTACCCAAATCAATTAAACCAGCAATACGTTGGATTACATCATCGACGCCAGCGGACATAATGGAGCGCATATCTTCAGATAGATCGGCAACTTCTGCGGCAAGTTTCACAATTAAACAGCTATCCGCCCAACCACACTGTGTTTCAGGGTCTTCTATCCATAAATTAAAATACTCAATCAGCTTTTGATAAGGGGATTTATCGCTACGCCATACATCATTTAAACGGACTTGATAATTATCTACATAATGCTGTACCAATTCACATCCGAAAGCTTCCTTAGATTGGAAATAATGATAAAACGAGCCTTTAGGGATTTCACAGCTCTGTAAAATTTCCTGTAATCCTACGCCAGTAAAACCTTTATGCAAAATCAGGTCTGAACTGGTGTTAAGAATGTGTAAGCGCTTCGCTTCATACTTTTTAATAGGAGTAGGCTTCATATTAATTATTTACTCTATTGTAAAAAATAGACCAGTCGTATTGTTTTTTATTATAACTCATCTACAATGGATGTAAAGAAATTTTAATCATAATTTTTGATTGTGAAGAGAAATACTTCTAAATAAAACATGGAGTTATATGTGTGAAAACAGTTATTAATCAACGCATCGTTTTAGCTCAACGGCCAGTGGGTGAGCCAAAACACAGCGATTTTCGTATTGAGCAAGTTGAGCTCAATGAACTTAAACAAGGCGAGATATTATTAAAAACCATTTACTTGTCACTCGATCCTTATATGCGTGGTCGCATGAGTGATGCCCCCTCATATGCAGCACCGGTGGAAATTGGCGAAGTGATGGTCGGTGGAACAGTCAGTCAAGTGGTGGCCTCTAAAAACCCAAAATTCAAAGAAGGTGAGTGGGTTCTTTCTGGAAATGGTTGGCAGGGCTACGCAATTTCTGATGGGACTGCATGTCAAAGCTTAGGTATGCAACCCGAACATCCATCTTGGGCATTGGGTATTTTGGGGATGCCTGGCTTTACTGCTTATATGGGGTTGTTGGACATTGGTCAGCCTAAAGCCGGTGAAACTTTAGTCGTTGCAGCTGCAACGGGACCTGTTGNNTCCGGTGTGTGGTGTGGTTTCCCAGTATAACGCTACCGAGCAAGCACAAGGGCCAGACCGTTTACCGGGCTTTATTTCCACCCTTTTAAAAAAGCGTATTCGCATGCAAGGCTTTATTATTTTTGATGATTATGGCAGTCAGTATCCGGAATTCTATCAGCAAATGTCTGAATGGTTGAAAGACGGAAAAATCAAATATAAAGAGCATATGGTGCAAGGTTTAGATAACACGATCAATGCTTTCAATGGTATGTTGAAAGGCGAAAACTTTGGCAAAGTGGTTGTAAAAATTTAAAAAAATAGGAATTATCATGATCACACTACATCATTTAGATCAATCACGTTCTTTTCGCATTTTGTGGTTACTTGAAGAAATCAAGCAGCCCTATGAGCTGAAACGCTATTATCGTGACTCAAGCACGCATTTGGCCCCTGACTCTTTAAAAACCATTCACCCTTTAGGGAAATCTCCAGTATTGGAATGGGATGGCAAAGTTATTGCAGAGTCAGGCGCAATCGTTGAGTTATTAATTCAGAAACTTGCGCCGCATTTAGCACCAGATATGGATGAATCTACCTATGTCGATTATCTACAGTGGATTCATTTCTCAGAAAGCTCTGCCATGCTGCCATTTTTGTTAAAAACGTTTAATACGATAGAAACCAAGCAGGGCACGAAGTTGGTATTTCTAGAAAATTATACTCAAGTTGAGTTCGATAAAGTATTTGGCCATTTAAATGAATATTTAAAAGATAAAGAATTTCTAGTGGCAGACCGTTTAACCGGTGCTGACTTCATGATGGGCTTTGGACTACATGCTTTAGTTTATCATATGGGACAAGGTGAAAATTATCCCCATATCCAACGTTATGTAGCAGGTTTAAGCCAACTACCTAGCTGGCAAGCCGCAGTACAAATTGAACAAAATGGTGTGAAAAGTCAAAAATAGCAAGATTGTTTTTTTAAGGCAATTGAGAAAAAGAATCATGATTGACAAGTACATCTGGTTATAAAATAAGCTGACACTTATTTAAAGTAAACGCCTAATGAATTTCATCGGGCGTTCTCTATTTTAAAGATAACGAATTACCATTATTTAAGACAAGTTTCGCCTGTTCTTCCACTGTAANNGAAAGAAAAGTGACAAACGCACAGCAAGATTAAATTATTCCTCGGGGTATTAAACAAGTAAACTACATCATTTTACTAACATAAACACATATACGTAAAAATCACGCCCCGTTTAACTGGCAATAGTTTTTGAACCCTTGTATAAAAGTTTAAACGAATCTAGCAAGTCCTTATTTAATGTTAATACTCATCCAGTATTGAGGTTTTTTATCTTTTCTTGCCTGTGATCTAGGTTGAAATACTCTAATTTCATACTCACCTGAAGCAGGTAAAATATAAATACCATTATTATCAAGCTCTGGAGAATATTCTCCAAGATTGATGGAGTGTTTTAATTGATTACCCCATAAGTAAGTTTCAACATTTCCTCCAGTCAACCTCACTTTTAACTTTTGCCCTTTTTTAGCATAAAATTTGTAGGAATCATACTTGTATCCATCTATTCTTCCGTAATAATTTGCAGAGTAAGCTTTTTTTGCAAACTTAACTACAACAGTCTTTCGTATATCATTGTTATCATTTGCAAGTACGGCAGGGCTAAGCATAGTTAAAGTTAGGGCCATAAAAGCACCAGCTAGTAATTTCGTATTTGCTATTTTCATAAGGTTACCTTAATAATTGTATACCTCACTACATAATAACATATGAACCGTTGATCCTAGACAGTATCGTGGACAACTGATACCTCTAAATTTTTGAAATATTTCTATTCAAAGGCTTAACCAGCCGTTTGCAGAATGTCTTCTGACCCGATTATAATAAATCGAAATATAGTCAAACAGACAGCATTCACTTCTTTTCGAGTCGAAAAACGCTCCCATGTACCACGTGACCTTTTAACGTATGAAAGAAGCTTTCAGTCACTGCATTATGCCAAAACTGGGGTTATAACTAGTTGAAAGTAATTACTATATTTTAAACGACTTATTAGTTTATCTAGCAGATATTAATTTTACTTCTGAAGCTAAAACAGTTGATGGTAAAGGTTTCCGTAAAGATGGCCGTACACGTACTATCTTTGAAAATTGTACTGAATCAACCATGCTGTACCGTTCATTAGCTAAAGCATTTTATAAAGATGTACCCATTGTTTCAGAAACAGCAAGACTACTTGGAATTTCATCTAGACTCTTTCCAATTGACACAATAAATCCAAAGCAGGGACATTAGCGGGTACACAACAATATTTACCCTATCTCGTTGGGCTGCTTGAAGAGAATAAAAAGCTAAAACCACAACTCAAAACTGCTGAAATGGAAAGAGAATCCCTAAAAAAAGCAGTAGCGTACTTTGCCAGGGAAAATTAGTGAGGTAAGCTTATATGAAAGAGCATAAAAAATAGATATCCAACGACGATGATGGCTAGACTACTAAAATTTTCAATATCAAGGTTTTATGATTGGCTTAAACAAGGTTTAAGCCAACGAAAGATTCAAACATATCAGCAGACTATCTTGGTCAAAATCGCCCATCAAGAAACTAAAGAGAGTTATGGCCATATTGGCTTAACGAGATACTTACAATCATAAGGCATTCAAATTAGCGCGTATGCAGTCTGTTGTATCAAAAGNNTAAGCGCCATAAGCGTTTTAAATGAACAAGGAATAGTGACCACAAGCGTTCTGTCTACGATAATTTGCTAGACCAACAATTTTCAATGGAAACCCCGAATCAAGCATAGGTAAGTGACATAACGTACATTTGGACAGCCGAAGGACAGTTATATCGAGCAGCTTTAAAAGACCTTTGTACTAACAGGTAGTTGCTTATAACTTAAGTGAACGGATGACAGCCCAACTTGTTTGCAATGCTCTCAGCATGGCTGTTGGCAATCATAAACCATCTCGAAAATTAATCGTTCACTGGGACAGAGGAAGCCAATATTGTAGCCATGAATATCGCAATATGATTGAAAAATATGGATTTCAGGCTTCGATGAGTATAAAAGGCGATTGCTACAATAATGCACCAAATCAAATGGCAGAGGACTTTTACAAGTTGCCTGCTTAGAATCTCCTAAGTAAGAGTGTCCTGTTAATCCAGCAAACATCAATTCCCGATAAGC
>DKLL01000090.1:638-6162 GCA_002455755.1 Acinetobacter sp. UBA6641 | reverse complement strand
GAGGATGTAGGTTAGAACAATCATGTTGGCATCCTTCAATTATGGACCGTAAATTAAGTTGAAAAGATGATCATAAACAGCGCATTCAGTATAAGTACTTTATCTGTTTTAGCTGTCGTTACTGGGGAATTGCTCATCCTTTTTAGCGCATAGATTTTTTTTGGTGCGCTGATAGATTCAAACCATACCAGCTTAAATTAAAAATATTTTAATAAATACAATATCTTATTTTTAAAATTAATTATTGGCATACAATTTGAATGCTCTCTCTTGAATTCACTAAAAATATCTTAAAAAGGTTTGGAGAGACAAAACATGTTCCAACAAAAACAATTTTCAAAAAGTTTACTTGCTGTAGCAATGATGGGGAGTATGGTATTGACCGGTTGCTCTAAACCGGCAGAAAAGGCAGAAGCACCGGCAAGTGAAGCCCAGGCACCGGCTGCAAGTGGCGATACCATTAAAGTGGGGATTCTACACTCACTGTCAGGGACTATGGCGATTTCAGAAACCTCTTTGAAAGACACAGCACTTATGGCCATTAATGAAATTAATGCCAATGGTGGGGTGATGGGGAAAAAACTGGAACCCGTAGTGGTTGATCCTGCATCGAACTGGCCACTTTTTGCTGAAAAAGCCCGTCAGTTGATTACTCAAGACAAAGTGGCCGTCATTTTTGGTTGCTGGACATCGGTTTCACGTAAATCTGTATTGCCTGTAGTGGAAGAGCTGAATGGCTTACTGTTCTATCCGGTTCAATACGAAGGTCAGGAACAGTCTAAAAATATTTTCTATACCGGTGCGGCACCTAACCAGCAAGCGATTCCGGCTGTTGAATACCTGATGAGCGAAGAAGGCGGTAAGGCGCAACGTTTTGTATTGTTAGGTACAGACTATGTTTACCCTCGGACCACCAATAAAATTTTACGGGCTTTCCTGAAGTCTAAAGGCATTGCCGATGCAGACATCATGGAAGAGTACACGCCATTCGGTCATAGCAATTATCAAACCATTGTAGGCAATGTGAAAAAATTTGCTGCTCNNGTCCCTCGCGGCATGGAACTATTTCATGTCGGTTAAAAATCCGAAAAATACTGAATTTATCGGCAAAATGAAACAGTATGCGGTGGAATACAAATTGCCAAATGCAGACAAGTTTGTCACCAATGACCCAATGGAAGCGACTTATGTCGGCATCAACATGTGGAAACAGGCAGTCGAAAAAGCCGGTTCGACCGATGTTGATAAAGTCCGTGAAGCAATGGCAGGACAGTCTTTTGATGCACCTTCAGGTTATAAGCTGCAAATGGATGCAAGCAACCATCATTTACATAAACCGGTGATGATTGGTCAGATTCGTGGCGATGGCCAGTTTGATGTGGTTTACAAAACACCAAAAACCATTCCAGCTGAGCCTTGGAGTCCATATATTCCTAAATAATGTTCTCTTTAGCCTGCTGCGTTGGCAGCAGGCTTTTTCTTGATTTTCATTCCCCGTTTGGGACAGCTTTACCTTTATAAATAGGGAGGACACGAATGTTCACTCGCCTAAATTTCACGGTTATATTTTTGATTTTGAGTCAGTGCCTATGGCTCAATATAGCTCATGCTGAAATTCAAACGACAATAGAAACAGCTTATAAGACTCAAGTTAGTCCTACAGAAGATGCGATTCAGCAATTTGTCCGTGGTGATTTTGCCCAGCGCCGTGCCTTGCTCAATCAATGGACATCAAGTATTGAACAGCTCGATCAGCTGGCCGAATTTGTAGAAAAAGATCAACTGTATACCGATAGTGCAGGCAATACCTATATTCTGGAAGCAGAAGATAAACTGCTCAGTTATCCGGATAAGAAAGCCATTAAAAGCTGGCCGTCAGATTTATCCCAAGTCACTTTGGTCAATACTTTAAGCAAGGCATTGGCCTTTGGTCAGGCAAAAAAGAAATTAAATTCAGAAGAAGCCTCGCAACGTCTTGAAGCCATCGATATTTTAGAGAATAACTTATCCGAGTTGGATGCCAAAGCCATCAACCAGCTATATTTAAATGAAAAAAATAAGGGTGTCAAAGCGCGTTTTGCCCAGTTAAAAGCTCGTCTGGATTATCAGTCTGATGATCTACTGATCAAAATTCAGGCGGTAAAAGTTTTAAAAGAATCCAATCGCCCAGATGTATTGGCATTGGTCGAGCAAGAGCTGGACCAGCCAGATTTGCATCCCGATCTTAAAGCAGCATTAACAGCTACCCAAAGCAGTATCAAAACCCGAATTCAGGCCAGTGAATGGACCGGACATGTGTTTTCAGGATTCAGTACGGCCAGCATTCTATTGCTTGCAGCACTTGGACTTGCGATTACTTATGGTTTGCTCGGTGTGATTAATATGGCGCATGGCGAACTGATCATGATCGGGGCTTATACCACCTATGTGGTACAAAGTTTCTTTAAATCGCATTTTAGCAGTCTGGTCGATTGGTACCTGATTGCTGCGGTTCCTGCGGCATTTATGGTCAGTGCAATTATTGGCATGTTGATCGAACGTACCGTGATCCGTCCTTTATATGGCCGTCAGCTGGAAACTTTATTGGCGACTTTTGGGGTCAGTCTAATCCTGATGCAACTGGTGCGGATGATCTTTGGCGCACAAAATGTAGAAGTCTCAAATATTTCCTGGCTTTCAGGCGGAATTTCAATTACCCCAAGCCTGATGCTGCCCTATAACCGCATTGCCATCATCGTATTTACGATTGCCGTATTACTGCTACTGGTTTATCTGCTGAATAAAACCCGTTTTGGTCTATTTGTTCGTGCAGTCACTCAAAACCGTCAAATGGCGCGTGCTGTGGGTATTCGCTCCAGCCGCATTGATATGATGGCCTTTGGTCTGGGTTCAGGTCTAGCTGGTCTTGCCGGATGCGCCTTGGCTCAAGTTGGCAACGTCGGGCCAGATCTTGGCCAAAACTATATTATTGATGCCTTCCTCGTTGTAGTTGTAGGTGGTGTAGGTCAGGTATGGGGCGCAGTGCTTGCCGCTTTGGGGCTAGGTGTCAGCAGTACCGTACTGGAAATTGGTATGGGCGCGGTACTGGCAAAAATTATTCTCCTGGTTCTTGTGATTTTGTTTATTCAGAAACGTCCACAAGGTTTGTTTGCCATTAAAGGACGCTTTGTGGAGTAAGCCTATGAAAATCACATCACTACTTTCAGATAAACCTTATAGCGCAATCGCGATTGCGATCTGTTTTACCATTTTACTGGCCTTGCCGTGGCTACACTTATTGCCTGCTGATTCTGCTCTGCACCTGTCTGCCTATTGGGTGACCTTGATTGGCAAGATCATGTGTCTGGCATTGGTTGCCTTGGCGCTGGATCTGGTTTGGGGTTATGCCGGGATTTTGAGTTTGGGCCCCGGTCTGTATTTCGCTTTGGGTGGTTATGCCTTTGGCATGTACCTGATGCGCCAGTCCGCAGGTGAAGGCTTGCCTGATTTTATGCGCTTCCTCTGCTGGACTGAATTACCCTGGTTTTGGGTGGGGACTAGTCATTTCTGGTGGGCCATGCTTCTTGTGGTTTTAGTTCCAGGACTGATTGCCTTTATTTTCGGTTTCTTTGCTTTCCGCTCCAAGATCAAAGGGGTTTATTTCTCGATTATTACCCAGGCCATGACTTTTGCGGCNNTTAACGGCTTTACCGGTTTTAAAACCATTTTAGGTATGGATATTACTTCTGCACCCATGCGTGCCAGTCTGTGCTTTATTACCGCCTTGGTTCTATTGCTATGCTTTATAGGTCTGCGTCATTTAATGAATAAGCCTTATGGCCGTGTATTGGGCGCAATTCGTGACAGTGAAAACCGTCTGCAATATTTGGGGTATCGCACCTTATGGTACAAGCTGTCAGCTTGGGTGCTTTCTGCGGTGATCGCGGGAATTGCCGGGGCTTTATATGTACCACAAGCCGGTATTATTAACCCCAGTGAAATGAACCCGGTGAACTCGATTGAAATGGCGGTCTGGGTGGCGGCAGGTGGGCGCGGTACGCTAATCGGTCCGATTTTGGGTGCAGGCTTAATCAATGCAGTCAAAACTTACTTTACTGTGGCTTATCCGGAAGCATGGTTATTGATTCTGGGAGCGTTATTTATTGTGGTCACCATCTTCCTGCCTAAAGGTGTGATTGGGTTATTTGACCGTTTTAAAAAGGAGCGTAGCGAATGAGTGAGATTCTACAACCTCATGGCGGCCATGCTTCTGAAAGTTATGGTCGACCGAAAGAACAAGGTCCGGACTTTAGTCATGGCATTGCCTTGTACCTGGAAAAAGTCAGTGTCTGGTTTGATGCTTTCCGCGCCTTAAATGATTTATCGCTGTATATCGAAGAAGGTGAATTGCGCTGCATTATTGGGCCGAACGGCGCCGGTAAAACCACCTTGATGGATGTGATTACCGGAAAAACCCGGCCTACTGAAGGGACTGCATTTTTTGGTCAGACTTATAATCTGGCGAAAATGAGTACCGAGGAAATTGCTGAAGCAGGCATCGGACGAAAATTTCAGAAACCGACTGTATTTGAAAATTTTACGGTGATGGAGAATCTGCTCTTGGCCGCACCGAAAGATAAACGGGTGAAGAAAAGTTTTTTCAGCAAACTGGATCCCGATGCGCAAAATGCCCTGGATGAATCTTTACAGCACATCCGTTTACAGGAATTGATTAACAAACCTGCCGGCCTGTTATCGCATGGTCAAAAACAGTGGCTGGAAATTGGCATGTTGTTGATGCAACGTCCAAAACTGATTTTGCTGGATGAACCTGTGGCTGGCATGACCGATGCAGAAACGGAACGGACTGCGGAGCTGTGTCTGGAACTGAAAAAGAACCATACGCTGGTCGTGGTCGAACATGACATGAGTTTCATCGATACCATCAGTGAAAAAGTTACGGTTCTAGCCCAAGGGGCGATTTTAGCCGAAGGGACATTGGCAGAAGTACAGGCCAATGAAGATGTCATTGAAAAATATCTTGGGCGTTAAGGAGCGACTGATGCTAGAAGTAAAAGATGTAAACCAGTTTTATGGCGGCAGTCACATTCTGCGTGATGTGTCGTTTCATGCGCCTGTCGGTGAATGTTCGGTGGTGCTGGGGCGTAACGGTGTGGGTAAAACCACGCTACTCAAGTGTTTAATGGGTATTTTGCCAATTAAGTCTGGTCAGATCTTGCTGGATGGTAAGGATATTTCCAAACTCAGTCCTGAACAGCGTGTCCGTACAGGATTGGCTTACGTCCCGCAAGGACGGGATATTTTTTCGACCTTAACGGTGGAAGAAAATATTCTGAAGGGGATGGCGAAATTTAAGGGAGCTAAAACCCGTAAAGTACCCGAGCATCTTTATGAAATCTTCCCGGTACTGGATGAAATGAAACATCGCCGAGGTGGCGACTTGTCCGGTGGTCAGCAACAGCAATTAGCCATTGCCCGGGCATTGGCATCGGAACCGCGGGTATTGATTCTGGATGAACCGACT
>DKLL01000090.1:0-602 GCA_002455755.1 Acinetobacter sp. UBA6641 | reverse complement strand
TCTCCCAAAGGGAGAGGGAAAGAAGCCGCGCTTTATAAAAGGAAGGCTTGGAGGGATTTAAATTTTTAACAATTTAATTAAGTATTCTTCAATCTGTATTTCTAAATAATGCTCTTGATCACAAGCCTTATCTAACCAATCTGTACTCCAACGTCTAACATTCTGCTTTTGACCTTCAGAATGATTAAAACCAACTAGCTCCTCAGATATAAAAAAATCTCCTATTTCATAGATACATTCGAGATATTGTTCTATTAGCTTTTCAAAATCATCCCCTTTATTAAGAGCACTTAAACGATTAAATGCTTTACTTAAACTTGCGATTTTTAACTCAAAATCTTCTATTAAATCTGGATAGTTTGAAGGAATTGGGTTTAAAAAATATTCAGATTTCAGAAGGAAATTTTAATTTTTAGACGTTTCATTATTAAATTTATCAACAATTTTAAAATTTAATTGTGATATCTCATGTACTGAATCCAAAGCAGCTAAAACAAAATCGCGGAGCAAATTTTTATTAAATTGTTTTTTCCATGAATGCAGTGCAGAGAAAACTACTACTAGAGTTAAAAGACTGATAATTAGGGTCTGTTGACATTTAC
>DKLL01000087.1 GCA_002455755.1 Acinetobacter sp. UBA6641 | reverse complement strand
AAGAGAACATTTTTACCGATTTGTGCACATGAACCCACAGTCGCCCATGTATCGACCATGGTACCTTCATCTACATATGCACCGATGTTCACATAAGAAGGCATTAATACCACGTTCTTCGCCTGGAAAGAACCTTTACGTGCCACAGCAGGAGGTACTACACGTACGCCAGCCGCTTTAAACTGTTCTTCAGTCCAATCACCAAATTTGGTGTCGACTTTGTCGTAGATACGAAGATCACATGCTTCCATTCGTTTATTCTCGTTCAATTTGAATGATAACAATACAGCTTTCTTAATCCATTGGTGAACAACCCATTCACCCTCGATTTTTTCAGCAACACGTAAGCTACCATTGTCCAGGCCAGCAATGACTTCTTCAACGGCTTGACGAATTTCAGGTGAGCAATCCGCTGCTGTGAAATTTGCACGGTCTTCAAACGCTTGTTCAATGATTGTTGAAAGCTGAGACATGATCTTCCTTCCAGAAAAAAAATTTTCAAGATTTTACACTATATTGAGACAGAAATAGATGAAAAAGTAAGTTTGGATCGGAATTAATTATGAGAGCTGCACAAAATGAGATAAAAAATCTGCAAAGAAACTTAAGTAAACAAAAAATGGGTTAATAATCAAAAACAAATAGAAAATGTATCAAAAAATAACAAAAACTCAGCAAATTTCGAATAAAAGTTAAGCAATTAATATTTTATAGTTTCAGCTATTAGAAAAGCACTAATGAAATAGAAACTTTTTTGAGGAGATCTACAATGAAAACTTTAACTACGATTTTAGCAGTATCTGTATTGACCGCTATGGCGGGAACAGCTATGGCCGATGATGCAGTCGTTCAAGATGGCTATGCATTTGAACGCAACCAGCTTCTTCCTACTGGTGTCCGTGCTGAAGTAGGTACAACCGGTTATGGTGGTGCATTACTGTGGACTGCAAACCCGTATGTTGGTTTAGCCTTGGGTTATAACGGCGGTGATANNTATTTAAATGCAGAAATTCGTCCTTGGGGTGCAAGCACAAATCCTTGGGCACAAGGCTTATACATGGCTGCCGGTGTAGGTTATCTTGATAACCAATACGATTTGCAAAAACGTATTGGAAATGGTGAAACCTTAAGCATTAACGGCAATAACTATCAATTAGCTGTTACAGGTCAAGAAGGTAGTGTACGTGGCCAAATGTCCTACGAAAATGACATTGCTCCTTATGTAGGGTTTGGTTTCGCACCAAAAATTAATAAGAACTGGGGCGTATTTGGTGAAGTAGGTGCATACTACACAGGTAACCCACAAGTTCAATTAACCCAAAGTAATCTGGTGCCAGTAGCAGGTAATACCATCTCTGCGCAAGCTGCAGTAGATCAGGAAGCGAATGAAATCGCTAATGATGATAAATATCAATGGTTACCAGTAGGTAAAGTCGGTGTAAGCTTCCACTGGTAAGTTTAAAGCAAACAAAAAAAAACGAGCTTCGGCTCGTTTTTTTGTTTTCAAAGGTTGAAAAACAAAATGTTAAAGATTAACTATTTGAATTAAAATCGATAACCCATCTTGAGCCCATAGGCAATAACCCGGTTGTTGTTGACAGAAGACAACACCCCAAACAAGCTGCCTGAACTTTCTTGATCCTGCTCAACTTTGGCTTTGTTCAGCCTGAAATATTTGACGCCTCCAGCAATAAATAAATTAGACTGCACATTATAAAATCCACCAATGCCAAAACTATAATGACCATCCGAAGGGCTTAAGGTGGAGGCTGGATTGCCAATACCTGAATCCAGTTCTATATCCAGAGTCCCGGTCCATTGCTCATTGAAGACATGGGCAACTCCCAGCGTGGTGGAAAGCTGATTTTTTTGATAATCCACCAAATTGACCGATGNNAATTTTTTCCAATTTACCCAACGCAACGTGCCATACACGATATTCCGTGGCGTAATCCCGGATTGAAACTCCAGGTTTATGGACTGCGGTGTGCCGATGCTGATGTGCTGTGTAGAAGTTAAATTCAAGACCGGAATTGCAGGAGTTGAAAAAGTTTGCTCATGAAATTGCGGTTTATGTTGAATTTTAGAACGGTAGGTGAGTGAGGTTCTAAGGGCGTATTCAGGTCTTTGATAGCTGATTCCGGTTAACCAGCCCAAGCTGGAATCTTGATCAGTATCTGCAACATAATCAGCCAGTATTCCCATTGATTGCCCAGAAATTTTCAGCTCAGTGTCCAGTGTTTGATAGCTTAATCCTGTGTACACATTCCAGGATGGATTAGGCTGATAACCGAACAGGGCGGTTAAATTATGGGTATTCAATTCAAAATCTACCGCATTGACTAAATCGGCAGGACTGGTGCTCATTGGCTCTATAGCATAGCCAATATCTGTAGCAAAAGGTTGATCGTAAATCAGCCCAAAAGACCAATTCGGATGGACTTGCAATTTTAATGCGAAATTCGAAATATAAAAGGAGTCGGCAAAATTCTGGGTCGAAACTTCAGTAAATGTTGATGGGTTATTCGGGTCTGGTCGATAAGTTTTTCCGGAAATATTGGCATTTATAATGGCTGTTGAGAACTCAGCATAATGATCGGGCTGTAAAAACGATGCAATTGATTGACTTGAGGTTTCCAGTGCCGCAGCGTAAAGGTCGCTAGGCATGAAAATACCAATACTGATGCTGAATGCCACAGCTTTCATAAGTACCCTCAATTCATTTTTTAATGATTCAATGTATGCAAAGAAATATAAGTATACATATGAAATTAAATGTTTTTTATCCAATGGTTAACTTTATTTGATTTTAGCCATGATCGGCAAGTATTGTTTGAATTTTCTGATATTTAAATAATTAAAAAATTAAAATGATTGGTTTAAATTAGTTTGTGTAAAAAAATCAATAAAAAAGGGATATTTTTATATCCCTGATTTTAGAAAAATAATGGAATGATCAGTCTTCTGGATAAGCCACTTTTTTCAGTGCCTTAATGTCAGCTTCTGGCGAGCACAGTGAAATAAACTCATAACCATAACCGCGTAGCAAATGACCTTTGCGCACTGCGATCCAGGTGGTATTTACCCCAAAGATATCAGTTTGAATCTGTTTCAGGCGATAGTCACGTTCAGCATCATAAGCGACATTATTGACTATGCCGACCCCCATATTCAGTTCGACATAGGTTTTAATGACATCGGCATCCAGTGCTGACATGACGATATCAACATCAATACCTGCATCTTCAAAGGCCTTGTCAATTTTAGAACGGCCGGTGAAACCGCCATGGTAGGTAATAATCGGATATTGCGCCAAGTCTTCCAGCGTANNCGTGGCAAGCGCATGGTTTTGCGGGGTGATGATACTGTGCTGCCAATTATAGTAAGGCACGCTGGCCAGGTTCTCCTCAGTAGTCAGAGACTCGGTGGCAATACCAATATCCGCTTCACCTTGCAGCAGCATTTCGGTAATTTCAACCGGGCTGGCCTGTTGCAGAATTAAATGAACTTTTGGAAATTCTTTTTTAAACTGGTTCACTATTGGCGGTAATACATAACGCGCCTGGGTATGCGTGGTTGCAATGGTCAAGATGCCTTCATCGACGCGGTTAAAATCATCGGCCAGACGTTTAATATTGTCTGCATCCACCAGCATGCGTTCCACGATCCCGAGTAAAGACTGGCCTGGTTCGGTCAAGCCCAGTAAACGTTTACCTTTACGGATAAACAGCTGTACCCCCAGTTCATCTTCTAAATCTTTAATGTGTTGCCTTACGCCAGATTGCGAGGTATAAAGTGCTGCCGAAGCTTCGGTTAAATTAAAATTCTGTCTAACGGTTTCTCGAATAATTCTTAATTGTTGGAAATTCATAATTCTGTATACCCTAAAGAGGATAGGGCTGTTTTTGCCCCATCTATTGGTTTTTAAGCGACGTCATTGGCAAATAGATGCAATGCCGTTGGACTTAACCACACTGTTTGATTTGGTTTGAACTGATGCAACTTCGCTTCATCCGAATTAAGCGCAATTTCAATTAAATTGCCTTGGCGGTCTTGAAGCTCAGCAATGACTTTGCCGGCAATCCAGATTTCACGCAGGAAAGTCGCCTGAATGGCATTTTCTTGCGGAGTGGCATGAATACGCAGTTCATTTGGACGGGCAAAGGCAATCACATTACCTTGTGGAGCATCTTTCACCTGCGGCAGTTGCAGGCGGTCATCCCCAATCTGGATAATGCCTTGCTGGTTTTGACCTTCGAAACGGTTGGCCTGGCCCAGGAAGTCGAATACAAATGGCGTTGCCGGTTTTTCGTAAACTTCACGCGGTGAACCGATCTGTTCAACATTACCTTTGTTCATGACCACGATCTGGTCAGCAACTTCGAGTGCTTCTTCCTGGTCATGGGTCACGAAAATCGAGGTGATATGCAATTCATCATGCAAAGTACGNNAAAGTACGTAACCAGCGACGCAGTTCTTTACGCACTTTGGCATCCAGTGCGCCAAAAGGTTCATCCAGCAATAATACGCGAGGTTCAACCGCTAAGGCGCGTGCAAGGGCAATACGCTGACGTTGCCCGCCCGAGAGCTGTGCAGGATAACGGTCAGCCAGAAAGCCCAATTGCACCAGATCAAGCAGACGGGTGACACGTTTTTTAATTTCCGCTTCCGATGGTCGGGTTGAGCGCGGGCGCACACGCAATCCAAAGGCAATGTTGTCAAATACGGTCATATGGCGGAACAGCGCATAATGCTGGAACACAAAGCCGACTTCACGTTCACGTACATGCACATTGGTCGCATCTTCGCCTTCAAGAATCACCTGACCGCCATCAGCCGATTCCAGTCCTGCGATAATACGCAGCAGAGTGGTTTTACCGCAGCCAGATGGGCCGAGTAATGCCACCAGCTGACCATCTGGAAAATCCAGCGAAATATTTTTAAGTGCATGGAATGCACCAAAGTGTTTTTCAATATTTTTAACTTGAATACTCATGATGTCATTCCTTAAGAAACTGTTGAATCGTCATTACGTTTGTTTTGTTTTTCCTGGCGCACTTCTACCCATGTTTTCAAAATCAGGGTCACAATCGCCAGTAACGCCAGAAGCGATGACACCGCAAACGCCGCACTAAAGGTATATTCGTTATAAAGGATTTCTACATGTAGCGGCAGGGTGTTGGTTTCGCCACGAATGTGACCTGATACCACCGATACTGCACCGAATTCACCCATGGCACGGGCATTACACAGAATCACTCCGTAAATCAGACCCCATTTAATNNTTGGGTAAGGTCACTTTCCAGAAGGTTTGCCAACCTGAAGCACCCAGCACAATTGCAGCTTCTTCTTCCTCTGTCCCTTGTGCTTCCATCAAAGGAATCAGTTCACGCGCTACAAATGGCACAGTAATAAACACGGTTGCCAACACAATAGCAGGAACGGCATACAGGATTTTAATGTCATGATCCATCAGCCAGCCGCCAAGCCAGCCTTGGGTGCCGAAAATCAGTACTAACATCATGCCTGCGATCACAGGTGAAACCGAGAAAGGGATATCAATAATGGTAGTGAGAATGGATTTGCCACGGAAATTAAACTTCGCCACCGACCATGCGGCTGCTACCCCGAACACCACATTTAATGGCACGGCAATGACAGCGGTCAATAAGGTCAGTTTTACTGCAGACAGGGTGTCAGGATGCACCAGTGCCTGAAAATAAACCCCAACACCCTGTTTAAATGCTTCAACAAAGACCAGAATTAAAGGCAGAATCAGGCAGCTTAAAAAGAAAATCAGGGCAATCGTAAGCAGTAAATAGCGAACCCAGACCGGTTCACGCGTTGCATCACGCGATTGTAATTTTTCGGCTAAGGCATTGCTATTGGTGATTAAACTCATCGTGCAGTTCTCCCGGTACGTTTGCTTGCCCATGCCTGCAACAGGTTAATCAGGAATAAAATCGCAAAGGACAGTACCAGCATGACAACGGCAATGGTCGTTGCACCTGCGTAGTCATATTCTTCCAGACGGGAAATAATCATCAGGGGCGCAATTTCAGTCTCGAAGGGCTGGTTACCGGCAATAAAGATCACGGAACCATATTCCCCCACACCGCGTGCAAAGGCCAGGGCAAAACCGGTTAGTAGCGCTGGAAACAAAATAGGTAAAATAATTTTGCTGACAATCTGAAAACGGTTGGCACCAAGAGCAGATGCTGCTTCTTCCAGTTCAGTTTCCAGATCGCTGAGGACTGGCTGAACAGTACGTACCACAAAAGGAATACCAATAAAGATCAGCGCCAGAGTAATCCCGATCGGGGTATAGGCCACTTTAATTCCCATCGGTTCCAGATACTGACCAATCCAGCCCGTAGGTGCATATAATGAGGTTAGGGCAATACCCGCCACCGCTGTGGGCAGGGCAAAGGGTAAATCGACCAAAGCATCAATAATGCGTTTACCGGGAAAACTGTAACGGACCAGGCACCATGCCAGTAACAAGCCAAATACAACATTGACTAAGGCTGCAAATAAGGCAGCGCTAAAACTTAACTGCAAAGATTTTAAGATACGTTCTGAACTTAAAATTTCCCATAAACCGTCCCAGCCAATTCCCAGTGATTTAATAAACACTGCCGAAAGTGGAATAAGTACGATTAATGACAGATACGCTAGGGTAAAGCCTAGAGAAAGACCAAATCCTGGCAGCACTCGGGATCGCTGCGACATGATGANNTCGGCACAAGCATAATTTGCAGACTTCAAATTGCAAATTTAAAAAAGCACTTGTTCTCATCAGAAAAATTGATATGGTGCAACACATTTTCTGAAATCAAATAATCATAAATTTCAGGGAAAGGCCCAAAACCGGAAGCCACATTAATATGTCCAACCTGACCTAAATTTATTGGATTAAGTTTCCATGCCTTGGCCAGACGTTGTGCATCTTCAAAATTTAACCAAGGATCGTTTTCACTGATTAATAAAGTGGTTGGCACGCCAATTTTAAGTTGGTGAAAATAGTGTTGATAATCTTGCTGGCTGTCACGTGAAAAACCGGCTTCGCCAAAACGGGCAGGATTGGCCGGTGCCACCAGAATTAAATTTTTAATTTTTTGATTCAATTCCGGGTGCTGGGCTAAAGCTGCCACAGTAGTTAAACAGCCAAAACTATGGGCTACAATCTGGATGCTGTTTTGGATCGGTGCTACTGTTTTGACAAACTCGGCAATCCAGTTTTGTAACACAGGCTTGTTCCAGTCCTGTTGTTGCACACGCGAGCATGACATGAGTTGTCGTTGCAACCAAGACTGCCAGTGCGCAGGTTCACTGCCACCTACACCCGGAACAATTACGGTATGAATTATGTCGATGCTCCTGTCTATCGAACGCTATTATTTTGCACTATTGGCTTTCACAATCTGGTCAAATACGCCACCATTTTCAAAGTGCGTTTTTTGAACTTTGCTCCAGCCGCCAAATTCCTGATCGATGCTGACCAGTTTTAATGGCTTAAATACCTTGCTGTATTGCGCCAGGGTTTTTTGATTGCGCGGACGGTAAAAGTTTTCAGCCGCAATTTGCTGGCCGCGTGGCGAGTAAAGGAAGTTCAAGTAGCCTTGAGCGAGATATGTATTGCCTTTTTTCTCAGCATTTTTTTCCACAATCGCTACCGGTGGCTCAGCCAAAATAGACAATGATGGCGTCACGATTTCAAACTTGCCCGGCTGTTCACGAAGAGCCAAGTGCGCTTCATTTTCCCAGGCCAGCAAGACATCACCAATACCGCGTTCAGCAAATGTGGTGGTTGAGCCACGTGCACCAGAGTCGAGGACTTTGGTGTTTTTATAAATTTTACGTACAAATTCTTGAGCCGTTTTATCGTTACCACCGGCCTGATGTTTAGCCCAGGCCCATGCAGCGAGATAGTTCCAGCGTGCACCGCCAGACGTTTTAGGGTTTGGGGTAATAATACCTACACCCGGTTTAACCAGATCGCCCCAGTCTTTAATGCCTTTCGGGTTGCCCTTACGTACCAGAAATACGATGGTAGAAGTATAGGGGGTTGAGTTATGTGGCAGTTTCTTTTGCCAGTCTGCCGGTAACAGTTGGGTTTTTTCCTGAATCACATCAATGTCGGCAGAAAGCGCCAAAGTCACCACATCGGCATCCAGGCCATCAATGACCGCACGAGCCTGTTTGCCAGAACCGCCATGAGACTGCTTGAAATTAATTTTCTGTCCGGTACGGCTTTCCCAGTATTTGCTGAAATCTTTGTTCACGTTTTCATAAAGTTCACGTGTTGGGTCGTAAGATACATTGAGAAAATCTTTTGCTGCAGCACCCAAAGAAATAGCCGATACAACAGCTGCTAACACCCCAAGTTTCAATTTCGCTGAAATGCTCATGCGGACCTCAATATTCTTAATATGTTTCATTACATGGGCAGAGAATAACGCCATTCTTTATGCATAAAAAATAATAAAAAACGAATTTTATATGAATAAAAAAGATAAATAGGGCTGAGTTTATCACCAAAGCATCAGCCTTATGAATAAAACTGATGCTTTGGTGAAGTGACTCAAATTATTTGACGCTGTTGGCTTTCACGATCTGGTCAAATATGCCGCCATTTTCAAAATGTGCCTTTTGAACTTTAGTCCATCCGCCGAATTCTTTATCAATGGTGACCAGTTTTAAAGGCTTGAATACGGATTTGTATTTTGCCAATACTGTTGCATTACGTGGACGATAAAAGTTATTGGCGGCAATGGTTTGACCAGCAGGTGAATACAAATAGTTGAGATAAGCTTTGGCTAAATTCAGGTTGCCATCTTTCTCAGCATTTTTTTCCACAATCGCTACCGGTGGCTCAGCCAAAATAGACAATGATGGCGTCACGATTTCAAACTTGCCCGGCTGTTCACGAATGGCTAAGTGCGCTTCGTTTTCCCAGGCCAGCAAGACATCACCAATACCGCGTTCAGCAAATGTGGTGGTTGCTCCACGTGCACCTGAATCCAGAACTTTGGTGTTTTTATAGATTTGACGTACGAATTCTTGTGCTTTGGCATCGTTACCGCCTGGCTGATGTTTTGCCCAGGCCCAAGCCGCCAGGTAGTTCCAGCGTGCACCGCCAGACGTTTTAGGGTTAGGAGTAATAATGCCTACACCCGGTTTAACCAGATCGCCCCAGTCTTTAATGCCTTTCGGGTTGCCTTTATGTACCAGGAACACGATAGTAGAGGTATAAGGTGTAGAGTTATTCGGGAATTTTTTCTGCCAGTTTTTGGGTAGCAGATTTGAGTTTTCAGCAATCGCATCAATATCTGCTGCAAGTGCCAAAGTCACGACATCTGCATCTAGCCCATCAATCACTGAACGTGCCTGTTTGCCAGAACCGCCGTGTGACTGTTTAAAATTAAGCTCTTGACCTGTCGTCTTTTTCCAGTATGCACCAAACTCTTTATTATAGTTTTCATATAATTCACGGGTTGGATCATAGGAAACGTTTAAAAAGTCTTTTGCCAGCGCACTAAAAGATGTTGCTGAAATAAGCGCGGCTAAAACCCCGATTTTTAATCTACGCATGTTGATATCCTTTGAATTTGAATTATTAATGTTTTGTAACAAGGCGAAGGATAGCGTTATCTTTTTTGTTGAAAAAATAATAAGAAATGAATTTGATATGAATAAAAAAGCTATTAATTTAATGTCGCTGTTTTTAAACTAGGTCATCATTTACAGGATGTTCTGTTATGCCATGTTTTAAAAATGCACAGCAAATCAGCGAAATTTCATTATTGGATCGGGCTTTCCATTATGGTGACGGATGTTTTACCACTGCACGTGTGCGACAAGGCAAGATTGAACTTGAAAACCTGCATAGGGCACGACTGCGTTTAAGTTGTGAACGGCTGATGCTGCAAGCAGATTTAAACTGCATTGAAAAAACTCTGGCTGTGTTGCAGCAACAATTTTTGCATGTGAATGGCATCTTAAAAATTATCATCAGTCGTGGTGAGGGGCAGCGAGGTTATAGCTTGCCGGATCATCCTGCTGATCTTTGGGTGTTTTTTTATCCTCAGGTGGTGGAGGATTTCCAGATTGAAAAAATTAAGTCTGGTGTATTGCAGCAAGCTTTGGGCCTCAGTATGCCTGCTTTGGTGGGCTTAAAGAGCCTGAACCGTCTGGAACAGGTATTGTTAAAACATGAAGCCGAGCAACGCGGCTGGGCAGAAGCTTTAGTGACCGATGTGCAAGGCACCGTTGTTGAAGGAGTAAGCAGTAATTGTTTCATTCGTTTAAACAATACATGGATTACGCCAGAACTTCGTTATAATGGCGTCCATGGTGTGATGCGGGCGGAAATTTTGTCCCGGATGCAGCAGCACGGCGTTCACTGTGAACAGCGTTTTATTGATATGGATGACATCTCAAAATTTGAAAGCCTGTTTTTCTGTAATGCCTTAAGTCCAATGAAACTTGTGACTGAACTTAACCAGCAAGCTTTGCATGTTCAACCCTGTATTGAACTTTTTAATATCCTTCAATTAGATCAGATTCATTAATATGTCCAGCAGCAAAAAAAAATCAAAAAAGAAAGCAACAAACGCATTTCCATTTAAAGGCTTCGTCGTTCTATTTGCAGGTCTTGTGGTTTTGATTGTGGTGATCTTATGGTCAAGCTTGTTTAAAGCCTATCCTGTGACAGGTCAAAAGCAGATGCTGGCCATCGATGACGGAGATACCTATTCAGGGTTTATTGATCGTTTAGCCAAGGAAGATAAAGTCAGTTTTCCTGTGGTGTTGAAGCTTTATCAAAAGTTCATCATTCATGACAGCATGAAAGCCGGTGTTTATGAAATTCATCAGGGCATGTCGGTACGAGAAGTAATGCAACTGGTATCGAATGCTGAAAATGCACAGATGAACCGCATTCTGGTGATTGAAGGCACTACGTTCAAACAGCTGATTGCACAATTGAAAAAAGATGATTTGGTCACCAAAGAAGTGTTAAATCTTCCTCAAGAACAAATGCTGCAAGCTTTAGGTATTCCGTTTCCCCATCCTGAAGGTCTGTTTGCACCCGATACCTATTTCTTTGCCAAAGGCGAAACCGATAAAAAGATTTTGACCGATTTATATAAGCGTCAGATGAAGGCTTTGGATAAGGCATGGGCTAACCGTGCAAGTGGTTTACCTTATAAAGATAAATATGAAGCACTGATTATGGCTTCGATTGTGGAAAAAGAAACCAGCCTGGATCATGAGTTAAATCAGGTATCAGGAGTATTTATCCGTCGTCTGCAACAAGGGATGCGTCTGCAAACCGATCCAACCGTGATTTATGGTATGGGAGAGCGTTATAACGGCAATATCACCCGCACCGATTTGCGTACGCCAACAGCTTATAATACTTATACCAACAATGGCTTACCGCCAACACCGATTGCTTTGCCAAGTCAAAAAGCGATTGAAGCTGCCATGCACCCGGACAACTCGAATAACGTTTATTTTGTCGCTACCGGCAATGGTGGGCATAAATTTACTGCAAGTTTGGATGAGCATAATCGTGCTGTGCAAGAGTATTTAACTGTCATTCGTTCAAAAAATTAAGGATTGGGGATGTTTATTAGTTTTGAAGGCACTGAAGGTGTCGGGAAAACCACACTCATTGGTAAAATTTATGATTATCTGCAACAGCAAGGCCATGAAGTGGTCCTGACGCGTGAGCCGGGTGGCACACCCATGGCAGAACAAATCCGTTCGCTGTTATTAGCTGTTAATCATGAAGAAAGCATGTCCAATGATACCGAATTGCTACTCATGTACGCGGCACGTGCACAGCATTTACAGCAAGTCATTGTTCCGGCATTGACCGCAGGTAAAACAGTGTTGTGCGACCGTTTTACCGATGCCAGTTTTGCCTATCAGTGCGCAGGGCGTGGCTTAAGCAAAGAAAAATTACAGTTATTGAATGCCAATTTTGTATCGCATATGCCGAATATCACTTTTTGGCTGGACGCACCGACTGAACTGGGAATGTCGCGTGCGCGTGCACGGGGTGCGCTGGACCGTTTTGAACAGGAAAAAGCTGCTTTTTTTGAGAAAGTGCGTTCAGGCTATCAGGAGCTTTGGGAACGGCAGGGTGAACGGATTAAACGTCTGGATGCCACACAAACCCCAGAACAGGTATTTAGCCAGGCACTGGCGTGTTTGCAATCGGTGTAGTCATTCTCAGCGATTGGGTTTAAATGAAAAATCTTCTATAGTGGCTAACATTATGGAAGATTTTTTTATCAACAATGAAAAGTAATAAAGCCGAAATTATTGAGTTTTTGCAACGTGAGTTTCCGCAAAGCCTGCAAAAATGCGAAATAGAAACCGTCACTGAAAAAGGCGCATCCATTATTTATCATGTGGGAAGTGCAGATTTAAGACCGGGTGGAACGGTGTCTGGCCCAACCATGATGACTGCTGCCGATTATGCGCTTTATATTGCGATACTAGGGGAAATTGGTATTGTGGCATTGGCTGTTACGACCAATTTATCGGTTAATTTTTTAAGAAAACCGACTGCTGCACAGGATATTCGGGCAGTTTGCCAATTAATGAAAGTGGGTAAAGCCCTTATTGTCGGGGATGTATGGTTATATTCCATTGATCTGAATGAACCGATTGCCCATGCGGTAGGTACTTATTCCATACCACCCCGACAATAAATAGACATCATGCAGATTGAAAAAGACCGAACAAAATGTTCGGTCTTTTTATTTATGCTACACGAATTTAAGCATCCACATTGACCAACGGGGTTTCCACCTGAAAGTTTGGCGGAGTCAGCACCGTTTTACGCAATTCAGGTCCAAGCTCCGGATAATCCAGAGTGTAATGCAAACCGCGTGATTCCTTGCGTTCCATGGCGCAGCGAACAATCATCTCGGACACCAAAACCAGATTACGCAGTTCAATCAGGTTTTTGCTGACCTGGTAATNNGTTTGGTAGTCCTTACAATACCGACATAGTTCCACATGGTCTGACGCAGTTCATCCCAGTTTTGCAGAATAACGACATCCTCATCCGGATTCGTCACTTGTGAATCATCCCAGCTTGGCGCATCAGGAGAAACATAATCTGGATTGAACAGGCTTTCTATATGTTTCGCTGCACTCATGCCATAGACGAAACATTCTAAAAGTGAGTTGCTGGCCATACGGTTAGCACCATGCAAGCCGGTATAAGACGTTTCACCAATGGCATATAAACCGTCAATGTCGGTCTGGCTGTTTTCATCAACCACCACGCCGCCACAGGTGTAATGGGCGGCAGGAACCACGGGAATCATGTCTTTGGTAATGTCGATGCCTAATTCAAGTAAACGTGCATATAGGGTCGGGAAGTGCTCTTTAATAAACCCTTCATCTTTATGGCTGATGTCGAGCCAGACATGACGTATCCCCAAACGCTTAATTTCATAGTCAATGGCACGTGCCACAATATCACGTGGCGCCAGTTCTGCACGTTCGTCAAAACGCAGCATGAAACGTTCGCCATCAGGCAAGCGTAAATAAGCCCCTTCACCGCGCATGGCCTCGGTAATTAAAAAGGAACGTGCCTGCGGATGATACAGGCAGGTTGGATGGAACTGGTTGAATTCCATATTGGCAACCCGGCATCCGGCACGATAGGCCATGGCAATGCCATCACCGGTCGCAATATCCGGATTAGAAGTATACAGATAGGCTTTCATCGCCCCGCCACAAGCTAGGGCGGTAGAGGGTGCCAAGAAAGTATGAACCTTTTCAGTCTTTTCATCGAGCGCGTATAGGCCTAAGGCGCGATTACCTTGATCTTTCAGGCCAAGTTTTTTTGAAGTGATTAAATCAATGGCAATGTAATTTTCAAAAATAGTGATGTTTTGTTTTTCTTGGGCGCGCTGCACCAGCGTGGTTGAAATGGCACGACCTGTCGCATCTGCGGCATGGATAATACGACGCTGAGAATGGCCGCCTTCACGGGTTAAATGCAGCTGTTCCTGCTCATCTAAGGTAAATTGCACGCCGTGTTTTAGCAGAAAGTCGACCGAAGGTTTGCCACCTTCTACAGTCTGCTTGACGGCTTCACGTTCACATAACTGTGCACCCGCAATCATGGTGTCATCAATATGCTGTTCAATTGAATCAGTTTCATCTAAAACAGCAGCAACGCCACCTTGCGCATAAAACGTACTGGCATCGGTAAGTGTCGATTTGGCCAAAACAGCAATGTTGAAATGATCCGGTAATGATAAGGCCAGACTTAAACCGGCACCCCCACTGCCTACAATGATCACGTCAAAATGATGCGTTGTATTTAAATTAGACATGTCCATCAGCTAATTTGAAAAAAGTTTGCTAATAACACCGCTTTTTTGATCAAAAGACAAGAGCTAATATGCTAATGTATTATGAGAAAAAGTAATAAAGCAACAAACTTTTAAGAAACATTTAAGCTGTTGTTTATACAAATATAATCAAACGTATTATTACCCACAACAGACAGATTTTATGCTAAATACTGTCTACGCATAGTTGTAATGAATGGAGTGAATGCTTTACATGAACAATCGCTATATACAAAAAGGAATGTATGCTGCCGTATTTACAATGGCGGCCATGCAAACACAAGCAGCTTCTTCGGTAGACTTTTCTAATCTGGTTGAACAGGTCAGTCCTGCGGTGGTGAGTGTAAATGTCGTTAAAAAAATGACTCAGGAAGAGCTGATACAACAACAAATACCTGAAATTTTAAAACGTTTTTTTGGCAATCAGGTGATTGTGCCGCAGCAACAGTCTCAACAAGAGAAAACAGCTTACGGTAGTGCATTCTTTATCAGTAAGGATGGTTATCTGTTGACCAATCATCATGTGATTGAAGATGCATCTAAAGTCACTATTATGCTGAATGACCGCCGTGAGATTGATGCGACCGTGGTCGGAAGTGATGCACGTACCGATGTGGCGCTACTCAAAGTCAAGGGTTCCAGTTTCCGTGAATTGCCTACC
>DKLL01000063.1 GCA_002455755.1 Acinetobacter sp. UBA6641 | reverse complement strand
GCTATTCAATAATTCCAGATTTTCCAGGCGATCGACCAAGTGTTGTAATTCGCCCTGTAATGGCCGGTCTTCTACCACGTAATCAAAAGTCTGCAAGACCCAGGCCTTAAATGTGTCGAGCACTTCGGACAATTTACCATCCAAGTCTTTTAAATGGATGGCTTGCACACTGGCACAGCACAGCGCGGCAATCACCTGTTCCGTTAATACAATGACGCGGCTGGCATCACGCGCGGCAATGGTGCCCATACTGACCTTGTCCTGGTTATGACATTCGGTCGAGCGCGAGAAAATCGAAGCCGAAAGGGTCTGCTTCAGCGCTTCCGCTGTCCACGCCGACACGCCAATCTGTACCGCTTTAAAGCCATGATTCAACGGCAGGCGGTCATCGGTTGCCCCGGTTAAATTGCGCGGCAAACCGTTATTCATTTTATAGTCGACCAGTTGCGCCAATTGACGATCCATTAAATCGGCAATATTGGCGATCATGATTTTCAGGCTGTCCATGGCCTGCGCGATATGACCGCCATAAAAATGACCACCATGCAACACGCGTAAATTCACCGGATCAATCAGCGGATTGTCATTGCTGGAATTCAGTTCATTTTCAATAAACTGGCGTAGCCATACTTTCGAGTCTTCAAACACGCCAATAATATGCGGTGCGCAGCGTAGTGAATAACGGTCCTGCAGGCGTGAACTCTGATGTTCGGTTTGCACTTCACTGTTCAGCCAGTCACGCAGCTGTGCGGCAATATACTGCTGGCCAGGATGCGGCTTTTGGGCAAACAGCACTTCATCAAAATGACTCGGATTTCCTTCCAAAGCCAAGACATTCAGCGCAGTAATGCAGGTACTGGCCAAACTGATCTGTTCAGCTTTTTTATAGTTCAGGCAGGCAATCGCGGTCATCACCGCCGTACCGTTCATCAGGGCCAGTCCTTCTTTAGGACGCATCACCAGAGGCTGCATACCTTTTTCTGCATAGACCTGACTGACCGGAATAATCTGTCCCTGATGGTAAACGTCACGCTCACCGACCAAAGCACCGGCAATATAAGACAATGGCGTTAAATCACCACTGGCCCCGACTGAACCTTCCGATGGAATCACCGGAATCACGTTTTCATTCAGCATCCACACCAGACGTTGCAGCAAGGCGTGCGAAACCCCGGAATAACCGCGTGCCAGTGAACATAANNGTAGTAACGCCATAAATCACGCCTTCGTCTTGCAGCAACTGATCCAGAAAATCGGCGCCGCGCTGAATCAAATCGCGCCATTCAGCACTGGCCGGTAAAGCCACCGATTTTTCCTGACGCGCTACAGCCACCACATCTTCAATTGAAAGCGGATTTTCCCCAACAACTAACACTTGCATTATTGTTTGTTCCAGAAATTATAAAAATTAAACCATTGATAGGGCGCACGAATGCAGTGCTGCTCAAGTAATGCCACATATTGACGGGTCGTATTTTGCATTGCCTCAATACGGCTTTTACGCGGAAAATTCAGTTTTTCAGCGATGGCATGAATATGCACTTCAAAGCTGTCAGCCACGCGATAACAGAATACGGCCAGCACCGGTACTTTCAGCAGACTGGCTAAAATCCATGCCCCTTGCGGCCAGTTGGCTTCTTCCCCTAGAAATGAAATCGGCTGTACCCGATCTGACTGCACCGGCACACGGTCTGCCGCCACAATGACCCACTCCCCCTGATCGAGTTTTTGTTGCAGGATCATTGCGGTTTCAATACCCAGCTCATCCACCGAAACCAGATTGACATCGGCATGATCATTCAGCTTTTTGAGGAACTGGTTAAATTTGGTGGCATGCTTTTGATAGACCAGTACATTAATTTTTTGCGGATGATCTGACTTAATCGCCCGCAGCAATTCAATATTGCCAAAATGCGACACCACAATCACCGCGCCTTTCTGATAATGCGTGCGGAAATGCTCATGTCCATGTAAAACCAGCTGCTGCTCCGGAATTTTACCCAGCCAGCCTTCAATCTTATCCAAAATACATTCACCAAACTGCATGAAATGCCGATAGCTATGTGCCAGACTCGGTGGATGCGGAAACGGCGAATTTTTACCTGCAAAATGGTGCAATCGGGTCAAATATTGCAGCGAAGCCTGACGTGCAACTGTCGCAAACAGCCAGTACCACAAAATAATAAAATACATCAGTACCCGGCATAACCAACGGCCACCCAGACGGTAGAACGCCAGTACCAGGCTCAGTGAGGTCATGCCGCCACGTTCCCGAATATCACTCCATTTACCTGAATTCAGCTCGGTCACAGAATCAACCTTTTACTTTCTGTGCCAGCAATTTAGGCAAACGAATCAGCATCCCGCCCAGCAATTTGGCATGAGCCTTACTCATGCCCAGATTGTCTCGCCATACATTAAAATGCGAAATGCCATCTTCCGGATAAATCACTTTGGTCGGCACATTGATAAAAGGCACATTAGCCCATTTAAGACGCACCAGAATTTCACTGTCAAAACCCATGCGGGGCTGAAATTTTGCGGAATCCAGCACTTTAATGGTTGATGCCAAGGGATAGACTCGAAAACCGCACATGCTGTCCTTAATCTCAAACGACAGGCTGTTAATCCAGACCCAGATATGCGTGGCATAACGGCCATACAGGCGTTTTTTCGGCACCGACTCATCAAAAAGCGGCTGTCCGATGACCATCGCTTCCGGGTTTTGCCGGGAGATTTCCAGGAATTTTGCTACATCCTGCCAGTCATGCTGACCGTCGGCATCAAGCTGCAAGGCATGACTAAACCCCAAAGCATGGGCATGGCGTAAACCGGTCATCACGGCCTGGCCTTTACCCTGGTTATGGCTATGCTCAACCAATTTGACCCATGAATTTTCTGCGGTAATCGTATGTAACAGCTGAGTACATGCGGCATCGCTGCCATCATTGACCAGAATGATCGACATTTGAAACTGGTTCAAATGATTCACCAAAGCCTCAATATGATGAGGATGGTTATAAACCGGAATGACAAAACAGTGCTGCATTTACATTTACCTTTAAATCGGATCGTTTTGTGTATGAAATAACAAGCGTCCAGAAGCCAAGGTCTGCTCTGCATGGGTAAGTTCAAAACTGACTTTGTGCAATTTTCTCGACATTTTCAATTGCAGTACCATATAAGGCTGAATCAAATCCTGAAATTTGAGCTGTTCAAAACCGTTGCACCATTCCAGATCTGCCCAGTTCTGGCGGGCAAAATGCTGAATAAAACCGATTTGCCCCACCCCCGGGAAAATGGGATGGCCCGGAAAATGCCCTTTAAAGCCTTCCAGCTCGGGAGAAAACTCCAGACGATAGAGCACCTGATCTGGCTCATTCTGCTGTTCCAATACTATAGGCAGCAACATAGATTGAAATAAGGATTTCATGTAGTGTTTATTCAGCTTGGATTGGGCATTTTGCGGTAATTGTGTCAAAAATCGCCACTGTCTGGGAATGGCGATGCTTTCCAGTTTGGTTTTTAACTGGGCTTTTATTGCTGCTACAAACTGCGCTTTAGTACTCTGCTGTAACGCTAATTTTGCCTGCTCTGACAATACCGCAACACAGGCTAAAATCTGGCGATGTTCCCGTTCAAGAATCAGCACATGACACTGTACGATGTCATCCAGCCCGACAATTTTCTGCTCAATCGCATCCAGGCTGAGACGTTTTTCTTCCAGTTTGACAATCCGGTCCAAGCGTCCCAACAAACGGAATGGGCTTTTTAAATTATCTGCTTCAACCAGTTCAACCTTATCGCCAGTCAAAATCCAGTCTGCGCTAAAAGCATGACTGGTTTTAACTTGTAGTTCCTGCTGTTCAGTAGCCTGTATATCGACATTGGCAAAAGGAATCCATAAGGCCTCATCCTGTTGCCGATGGGCAATGCCGCCGGTTTCCGAACTGCCGAACACTTCGGTAATCGGACTGTTTACATCAGGACGTATAGCTGATTCCAGTTTCCCACCGGAAGAATAAACCGTCAGGCAATCTTGCAACAGCACATCACGGGTCCAACGTTTTAACAGTGCCGGACTGGAAACCACATAATTATCTATCTTGAAAACAGTTAATTTTTTCTGGATATCGGCAACCTCTTCAGGAAAAGCCAGCTGTGCCTGATAAAAACAGCGACCGCTTGCCAGTGGCCAGAGCAACTTAAACAGCAAACCATAAATATGCTGATGACTGACCGTGGCAATCGCAATCGCCTGTTCAGGCAACTGAAAACTGCTATCCAGTCCCTGCACTTCATTGAGCAACTGCCGCAAGCTGCGCGGGATTTTTTTCGGCTGTCCGGTAGAACCGGATGTATAAAAATAGACCTGTGCCTGAGTCAAAAAGGCATCATTCAGATTCAGTTCAATATTTTGAGGTTTTTGGAATGGTGCAGGCTGACGCTGCAAGAAAAAAATGTTCTGTTCTGCCAGTTCTTTTTCCAGATCACTGACCCGATTGGGCGGCAATAAAACCTGTTTTCTGGCCAACAGCGCCGCAAATAACAGCACTAAGAACTGGTAACTGTCCGCTTCCCAGAGTGCCCAGCTGTCCTGCGCAAGTGACTCAATGGCATGGCTTTGCTGGATCACATCCTGCCAGAAATCCTGAAAACGGATCTGGCTTAAATCAGGCTGAATACACAGCGGTTTCAGTGAATGAAGATGATTTTGGAAATGACACAACATAACGGTCCGTTTTTATTCCTGAAGTTGGTTTGAGCGCTGCTGTCGCTTACGCAAGATAAATTCGCCTAGCAGTAATAGTCCCATCAGTACATAGGAAATAAAACCGTTATACAGCACCCAGGTTTGCATTGAAGCAAACAGCACCGTTGCCAAGGCAATCAGGGCATTCAGCACAAAGAAAACACACCACACCATGGTAACTTTACGGGTCCAGACCACTCCGGCTTCAGGCAAGTCCGGCTCTGCCAGACGGGCAAAACGCTCAATCATGGAAGGCGGCCGAATTAAAGTCGAGGCAAAAATAACCAGCGCACCGATACTCATCAACACCGGATACAGCTTTAGCCAGGCATGATCTTTTAAAATCAGGCTTAAGCTGCCGCATAAAATCGCAAATCCGGTTAAGGGCCACAGCAAGGCATTGCCTTTGCTGAACAGTCGCAATAATCCCAGGATAATCAGCAGGCTGCTGACCCAGATATATTGACCATGCGCTAAACTATAGCTCACCAAAAAGGGATAGAGAATCAGTCCGATTGCCACTATCCCTTTCAAGAGCCATTTCATGCAGCAGACATATTCTGAATCACAGTGACGACATCTTGCACTGTACGGACATTTTTAAAGTCTTCAGGATTGACCTGCTTACCGGTCAGTTCTTTAATTTTGACCACAAGATCAATCGCATCAATACTGTCCACATCCAAATCATTCGCCAAATTTGCATCCAGCTGAACATCTTCAGGGGTAATTTCGAACAGATCTTCCATCCATTCTCTTAATTTTTCAAGTACTTGTTCCTGAGTTAACATCACAACCTCTTACGCCTTTTGCTGTGCTTCAACCAAAGCCACCAGGCTTTGAATTGATTTAAAATGTTGCTTGGTTTCTGCCGATTCAGCATTCAAGTGAATGTTGTAACGTTTTTTCAGCGCCAAACCAAGTTCCAAGGCATCAATGGAATCTAAACCCAAGCCATCACCAAATAAAGGGGCTTCGGTGTCAATATCATCTATGCTGATGTCCTCAAGGGCCAGTACATCAATAATCATTTGCTTTAATTCATCAGCAAGATTGCTCATTTTTTAGATAACTCTTGGTTAAAAAATTGGTGTAATTGATGATTCAGCTGACGCACATTTTTCGGACTGACCGTGGCATCTTCTAAAAGATCATCGACTTGAATGGCATCCAGCACCTTCACCTGAATATGAAACGGCTTAGAAGGAACGTGATACCACTTTTCATTTTTGGTTAAAGTTGAAGGCGTACAGGTGATCAGCACCGGACGAATCGGTACATTGGCACGAATCGCAATGTTCGCCGCACCGCGTTGAAATTCGTTTAACAGTTCGCCTTTTGCGGTACGTGTTCCCTCAGGAAAAATCAGCAAGGAAGCCGAGTGATCAGTCTTTAATTTTTCTACACAGTCCTGAATAAACTGCTCAGAACCTGCATTTAAAATATAGCCGGCATTTTGCACCGGACCTTTGGTAAACGGATTGGACCACAGGGCTTGCTTCACCACACAATTGGCCTGTTCCATCAAGCCAATCAGCAGCACTACATCCACCAGAGTCGGATGGTTGGCAATCAACAGTTCCTGCTTACTGTGCTGTAATTTTTCCAGACCTTCAATGTCATAGGTCATAATTCCAAGTTTCACCATCATTTCGGTAAAGCCCTTGAAACTATGTTTAATGACTTTTTGCGTGCGTCGTTGACGCAAGCTCGGATTCTGGGTCGACAGATTCACCAAAGGTGCAACCAGTCCGCCAATCGCCACCCCACCAATACCAAAACTGGCGAAACTAAAACCCGTGGCACCCACACGCCACAGATAATTGGCTTTTTGCTTGATTTGAGCTGCTTTTAACATTTTTGCCATGCCTGAGTTTGAGAATGTTCAAGACTCTGTTTAGATTGCTGCCAAAAATCATAAAAATTTTGCGCATCGATATATTTATCACGATGATGGGGCAAGGCATGCATATCCAGCTGTAGATTCGGTGCTTCAAGGTTCACCATTGCCGACATGGCAAAAGCATTGAAAGACGCAGCTTTCTGATAAATTTCTGGTAAGGCTTCATCGTAATACACCACCAGCACACGTCCATCTGGCTGACCACTGGTCTTTAACCAGGCATAAGCTTCAATCAGCGCCTCGCTCCAGGATGCCGCCAGACTGGTTGAAGGCGTGGCATCTTGACATAAAATGGAGTACAGCCCGGCAATGGCATTATGCACCGAAGTTGAAAACTGGGTGGGTGACGGGGTTTGATCTTGCAGCACATCGGCCAAAATTTTTAAGGTCTTATGTTCATCGCCATATTGCGATGCCCAGACAATATAATCTGCCGACTCAGCATTCAGAGATTGAATAGCGCTGCTTAATGCCAGTTTCGCAATGCCCGACAGTCGCCGCCGCTGCATAGCAGGAATCTGTTCCAGGGCAGGAACTGTTTCATCGGCACGACTCATGCACAGTTGTGACACATTAATTTGAAGCATTGCCGTAATTTTCCATACCCTAAAATATTTTAGCTCGAGGCTATTTTAATTTGTCGGATTATAGCATTTGTAATAAAAATTACACAAAAAGTATCTTGTACAATATTAATTACTTAAATTTATAGTTTTGATTTAATTGCGTATTTTATTGATAATTGAGTTAACAACTGCTTATACATGAAAAAACCAGCAACACCTGTTGCTGGTTGTTATTGCAGTAGTGCAATGTTGAATTAATTGCCCTGTACCAATCGGCGAGCACTAATGATCCCCGGTTGCTGTTCCAAACGCGCCAGCAAACGGGACAACTGTGCCAGACCTTTGACCTCAATCAACAGTTTCATGTTGGCAATACCATCCGATTCGGAAATGGTATTGACCTGACGGATATTGATCTGATCCGAGAAAATCACTTGAGTCAGATCCTTGAGCAGACCACGGCGGTCATACGCTTCCACCACAATCTGTACGCTTTGACCACGGGTCGGCTGCATTTCGNNATCCGCTTCGACGGCACGCTCAGGTTCCTGAGAAATCATGCGTACATAATCCGGACAGGCCACCTTATGAATACTGACACCACGGTTCAGGGTGATATATCCGCCAATGGATTCGCCATGCACCGGCTGACAACATTGTGCAATATGCAATTCCACGTTATCCAAACCGTCAATTAAAATCCCGTGTGCAGACAATGTATGGCTGGCACGCGGATTTAAAGTCGGTTTCAGCACCAGTTCAGGTTCATCCTGACCGATATGCATATGACGATTAACCTGATTGATCAAGGCATGCAGGCTGATATCGCCATTCACCAGACCAATCAGAATATCTTCACCCAGTTTGACATTGAAATGGTTGCAATAGTCATTCAAATCAATACTTTTGGGATGAATTGCCAGGCGAGAAAGTTCTTTGTTGAGAATTTCACGGCCGACTTCCAGGTTTTTACTGCGGTCCTGCTGTCTAAACCAGTGACGCAACTTGTCACGCGCACGGGCAGTTTTAATATAGCCGAGTGAATTCACTAACCAGTCACGGTTCGGTTCCCGATCTTTCTTGGTCAGGATTTCAACCTGCTCACCGGTCTTTAAGGTATAGGTCAACGGCACATAGCGCTGGTTGACCCGGGCCGCGTAACACTTGTTACCGACTTCGGTATGCACATGATAGGCAAAGTCCAGAACCGTTGAACCGCGCGGTAATTCTTTAATATCCCCATCACGGCTAAATACATAAATCTTTTCAAAGCCTTCAAAATCTTGAATCTGTTCAAAATTTTCGGTTTCATTATCTGATTTATGCGCACTGGCATCATTACGTTCCTGATAATGTTCCAGTACTGCACGCAATGAATGTAAACGATGATTGAAGGAATGATCGGTATTTTTTGCGCCTTCCTTATAGTTGAAGTGCGAACACACCCCAAGCTCAGCCTCTTCATGCATATCCATGGTACGGATTTGCACTTCCAGCGACTTGTTCTCGGCAATCACCGCCGTATGCAACGAACGGTAACCATTGGCTTTGGGATTGGTAATGTAATCGTCAAACTGATGCGGAATATGACGCCAGATTTGATGCACAATGCCTAAAGAGTGATAGCATTCCGGTACGCTTTTTACCAATACCCGTACTGCACGGATATCGTAAAGCTGATCGAAACTCAGGTTCTTGCTTTTCATTTTCCGATAAATCGAATAAATGTGTTTCACCCGGCCGGTAATTTCGGCTTCAATATTATATTGCGCCAGTTCCTTTTTCAGCTTATCAATCACAAACTGAATATACTGCTCGCGTTCAAGACGTTTTTCATTGAGTAGCGAGGCAATTTCCTTATAACGTTCTGGTGCCAGATAGCGGAAAGCTAAATCTTCCAGTTCCCATTTAAGCTGGGCAATCCCCAGGCGGTGCGCCAAAGGCGAGTAGATGGTCAGAATTTCACGCGCCACCCGTTCCTGACGCTCCCGTGACGCTTTGGTCAGCTCACGCAAGGCATAGGTACGTTCTGCCAGCTTGATCAGCACCACGCGCACATCTTCGGTCACAGCAATCAGCATTTTGTAAATGCCGCTTAAATGTTCGCGCTGGTTATTATTAAAGTGATCTTCCAGACGTTTGTTTTTTTCAATCAGCTCGGAAAGTTTACCCATAGCCAGTGTTCCTTGCACCAGACTATAGACTTGCTCGCCAAAATGTTGCTGTACCTCTTCCAGTGTCATCACGCCTTCACGAACACTCCGGTACAGCATTGCAGCAGATAAGGTATCTTCATCGACATGCAGGTGTGCCAGGATATCCGCCATTTCAATGCCGGTATAAAAGGTATTGGAACGATGATTAACCGTGGTTTGCAATTCTTTCTGTAAAGTTAAATGCGCAACATCTTCGAGTTGTTTTAGCGCCGTATCATCTAATATGCCACGAACCCGATTTAACCATTCAGCCAAATCGTGTCGAGCTTGTTCGGCATGTTCTACAGTCGCTTCCTCTGACAGCTCATTGAGACGTCCAGGAAGTTGCTCACGTACTGTGACCATACCCTACTCCTACTTTTCTACACTTCATATTATAAATCGTTTATTTCGTTGTATTTTTCGAATAAGGCAATAGATTCAACATGTCCAGTATGAGTGAACATATCCATTACCCCAGCCTTTTTTAATCGATAACCATGTTTGGCCAGCACACCCGCATCTCGCGCCAGTGTGGCAGGATTACATGATACATAAACGATTCTTTTTGCACCAAATTTGGGCACATAATACATTACTTCCTCTGCCCCGGAGCGTGGAGGATCAATCAATAATGCATCAAATCCCTGATTTGCCCAAGAATGATGCGAAAAGTCTTTTGTTAAATCTTGTGAATAAAATTCAAGTTGAGCCATGTGGTTTTTTTCAGCATTTTCTGCCCCACGTTGAACCATTTCTTCACTTCCTTCCACTGCAACCACTTTTCCGCTTTTACCGACACAGCGAGCCAGCGGCAAGGAAAAATTACCCAAACCACAAAACAGGTCGAGCACACGCTCCCCTTGCTGCAATTGAAGCAAATCACATGCCAGCTTCACCATCTGCGGATTAATTGTGGAATTGACCTGGGTAAAATCTAGCGGATTAAAGCCAAATTTCACATCACACTCATCCAGCGCATAATGCAAACGCATTTCAGCTGTCGGATCATCGACACGATGCAAACTGTCTGCACCTGCCGGCTGCAAATACAATTGCCACTCTTTGTTTAACGCAAACTGTTTTAATCGGTTGACATCATCGAAAGATAATTTTTCGGTATGACGCACCACCAGAGCAATCTCATGATCTCCCATGGCCAATTCTATATGACCAATCGCAGCTTTGGCTGTTAGACTTTGGAGTAACTGTTTTAATGCGGTAATGGAGCCGAACTCACGATCCAGCACCATACAGCGGTCAATCGAGGTCAGCTTGTTGCTTTGATGCTCACGAAAACCGACCACCAGTTTGTCTTTGCCTGGAATATAACGCACTCCGATACGCGCTTTACGACGGTAATCCTGACGTTGTGAACGCAATGGTTCCAGCCATTGCTCAGGTTGAATCCCGGCAAAATGTTCTAAATGTGATTTTAAGACGTCTTGTTTTAAACGAATCTGCTCATCTTGCTGGATATGCTGCATATTACAGCCACCACAAATACCGAAATGCGGGCATGGCGGCTGAACACGCAAATGCGAGGCTTCACTTAACACTTCCAAGCAATCCGCTTCTTCCAGACGTTTGACCACATTGGTGATTTGTGCTTTGACAGTCTCGCCGGGCAAGGCATAGCGAATAAACACTTTTTTGCCTTGCTTGTCAGCCGGATGATCGGGATGTGATCCATAGTGCGCGATTCCCCGTCCTTCATGTGAAAGTGACTCAACCTGAAAAGTGTAAACCGGATGCTGAGCTGGACGTGGCTTGGTTCTATGTTTCATGAATACCTAGAGTGTGGGAGAGATAAAATCTGTAGCGGTAAATTCGGTATGTTGCGAAGTTTCACGCCATACCTGAAGAAAATCTGCATGTTGGGGTTGATGCTGTAAATACTGAATAGTGGCTTGAACCCAGTAACGGTGATCTTCAGTCAGCAATTGTCCTTTCAGTAATAGCCAGCGCAAATAGATCAGCCAGGTATTCAGCACATCGCCTTCACAGTAGCTGGTCAGTTTTGACCACTCTTGTGCACGGACATATTCCGGAACATGGTAAGCACCATCACCGCGCTTGCCCGGGAAACCGAGTAAGTGTGCAATATCATCCAGCTTCTGGAAATGACGACCATTAAACATGGCCATGACATCCATTAAATCGACATGACGCTGATGGTAACGGTTCTGGTAATTATTATAGCGCTTTTGCTGATCAATTTCGCCCTGATCAAACAAACTTGGTGCCGAAAGACCATGATACATGGCGCGGAACAGGATCACCGGCAAATCAAACTGTGAACCATTCCAGCTAACCAGTGTCGGATGACGCTTGTCAAAAATCGACAGGAATCGGGTTAGAATTTCCGCCTCACTATACTGTTCGCGGCTAAATGAAAACAGTTTCATGGCACCATTTTCATCAATCCACAGCCCGGAAATACAGACAATTTCATGCAGCGGCAAACGCTGAAAATCCATACCCGACTCCTGACGGCGCAATTTTGTCAGTGCCTGCTCCAGATCTGCTTCGGGTAAATCCAGATGATATAAATGCGCACCTGACTTCAAGTCAGTCAGAGTTTCTATATCAAAAATCAAGACAGGTAAGCGCATTTCATCTCACAGTTTTTAATTATTCAGGGTCTACTACAGAGAATAAACCGGTAGACAGATAACGGTCACCACGATCACAGACGATGCAGACAATCACCGCACCCGGATTTTCTTCCGCGAGTTTGATCGATGCCCAAACAGCACCACCCGATGAAGTCCCCGCACTGATGCCTTCTTTGCGTGCCAATTGACGTGCAGTTTTTTCAGCTTCAATTTGCGGAATATCCATAATCCGGTCAACGCGTTTCGGATCAAAAATGGTTGGCAGATATTCTTGCGGCCAGCGACGGATACCGGCAATATTTGAACCTTCAGAAGGTTGTAAACCAACAATCTGAATATCCGGATTTTGTTCTTTTAGATATTTGGAAATCCCCATAATCGTGCCAGTGGTTCCCATGGAACTGACGAAATGGGTAATCTTACCGCCGGTTTGCTGCCAGATTTCTGGACCAGTGGTCAAGTAATGGGCATCCACATTGTCCGGGTTGCCAAACTGGTTCAAGACCAGTCCTTTCCCTTCTTTTTGCATTTGCAGCGCCATGTCACGCGCCTGTTCCATATTTTCCGACTCGATCAGCTCAGCGCCGTAAGCGCGCATGGCATCTTTGCGTTCCTGACTTGAACCTGCAGGCATAATGAGTTTCATTTTATAGCCACGCATGGCAGCAACCATGGCTAAGGCAATCCCTGTATTTCCGCTGGTCGCTTCAATCAATGTCTCGCCTGGCTTGATTTGCCCGCGTTTTTCAGCTTGCATAATCATGTTGTACACTGGGCGGTCTTTTACCGAACCTGCAGGATTGTTTCCTTCAAGTTTCGCCAATACTGTTGCTTGAGTGTGACTTGCCAGACGCTGTAAACGCACCAGAGGCGTTTTACCTACATAGTGGTCTAACAAAAATTCGTCTGCTTGAAAATCAGGGGTGGTATTACTCATTATTTGCACCTATATCGAGGTGCACCTATTGTATGAAAAAATGCTTCCTCCTGCACCCATTTAGCAGGCTTTTTATTGAAAGTGATTAAAGCACAGCCGATTTTTTATAAAGCGTGCTAAACTGCGGTGCATAGGGAATTAACTGCTTTAACCATGTCAAATATCAATAAAAAGTTATTTAAGCGTTTACATTTAAATCATGCTTATGGACAACTCATCGCCATGATTTTTGTCCCCATTATGGTTTTGGCATGCGTGGGAGCACTGCTGGTTTTATCTGAAACCTCGAACGCCTCACGTGCACAGCAGCGTCAGATGGCCATTGCCATTGCAGCCCGTTATCAGCTTACCGCCGAAGCTGCGATTGATCTTTTAAATCGCTATCCCTGGCAGTATGATCAGGCCCGTAATACCTTACAGGTCATGCTGAATGAAAAGCATTTAATTCGGGCTGCCATTATTGACCTAAAAGGCCGAAACCGCTTAAGTATCGGCTTTCAGGATCAAGATCCATGGCCTGTAATTGATGCTAAAACATCCTTTGCCGGTCCTATTCTGTTTAATAAAAATAATGTTTATGCCCTGAAGATCAACGAGCATTCATCCATGCCAGCATGGCTGGTCATTGAACTGGATAACCAGCCCCTGGAAATTGCCCATTACCGGGTCATGATTGTGCTGATTGCCACCGGCCTGTTGACCTTATTACTGCTGTTACTGTGCCTGAATTTCTATTCACGGCGCTGGATTGCCCCGATGTATGAAATCCGGATGCAGCTACAACGCCTGAATGCCGATACCCTAGATCAGCACATGGTGATTAACAGTACCGGTGAATTGCGCCTGCTACAGCGCGATATTGCCAATGTGGTGAAACGCCTGCACTTCAGCTTTCTGGAACTGAAAGAACATACCGAACAGACTGAAGATGATTTGCGCCGTACCTTGGACACCCTGGAAGTTCAAAACATTACCTATCGTCAGGCACGTGACCAGGCGATTTCAGCCAACCAGTCCAAGTCGGTGTTCCTGGCCAATATCAGTCATGAACTGCGGACTCCCTTAAACAGTATTGACGGTTTTATTCATTTATTGCTGCGCCAAGGTAATTTGAGCAACGAGCAGAGCCTGTATTTGCAAACCATTCGCAAATCATCTGCACATTTGCTGGCTTTGATTAATGATGTACTGGATTTCTCCAAGATTGATGCCGGCAAACTGGAACTGGAAACAGCACCCTTTGATCTGGAAGAAGCCATTTTCGATGTCATGGATATGCTTTCGCCATTGGCAGCGCAAAAGCATATCGATATGGCATTTTATTATGCCGATAATGTTCCCACCCAAGTCGTCGGCGATGCACTGCGCTTCAAGCAGATTCTGACCAACCTGATTTCCAACGCGATCAAATTTACCCCGGATGGTGAAATTATTGTCCGCGCCCGGATGGAACATGATGATATCGGACAATGCCTGTTGCACTTTAGCGTGCAGGACAGCGGCATTGGCCTGAGTGGTACAGACCGGAAAAAACTGTTTGAATCTTTCTCGCAAGGCGATGCTTCCGTAACCCGTCAGTTTGGCGGCACAGGCTTAGGTTTGGCCATTTCCAAACAGCTGGTGCATTTAATGCAAGGGCAAATCGGCTTTGAAGACAATCAGGAACGCGCTCCGACTGAGAAAGGTTCAACTTTCTGGTTCACTGCCATGTTTGTGGTCGATGAAGACATTGAACTTGTACATCCGCACTTTGAACAGATGCAGGTGGTTTCCTATTTGGCCCATCCTGCGACAGCCAACATTCTGCGGCATTATCTTGAAAATTATGGGGTGCATCATGTCGAGACCAGCTCGATTCTGGACCTGTTCAGCCAGCTGAATAAAATCCCGAAAAGCGATGAAAATACCTGGCTGATTGTCGATCATAGTGGCGATGGTGAAGCACTGCTGAAAGAAATCCGGAACCGCTACTACGGCAATATTGCCGTGTATGGCTACCAGATGGCACTCGATCCAAACATGCTGAACGAGTACCGTGCACGTCCGCTGTATCAACCCTTAAGCCGTAGCGCCTTGATCCAGTTACTCAGCAATCAGCCTGTTTTCGAGCAGGATGTGCATGAAGATTTTAATGGACAAGGTCTGCATGTCTTGGCCGTCGATGACCACCTGCCGAATCTGATTGTTCTGGAAGCACTGCTCGCAGAGCTGAATGTCACCACCACCAAAGCCTTAAGTGGTCAGGAAGCCATTGAAATCATTCAGCAGCGCATCGAACAGGAATTACCAGCATTTGATGTGGTATTTATGGATATTCAAATGCCGGTAATGTCCGGTATTGATACCACCCGTGCCATTCGCTCGCTAGAATCCACTTTAGAAAACCATAAGCGCTTGCCGATTATTGCCTTGACCGCGCATGCGCTGGCCGATGAAAAGCAAAAACTGTTGCAGGTCGGTATGGATGATTACGTCACCAAACCGATTCAGATGGAACAGATTATCCAGATCCTGACCCACTGGACCTCGGAAAGCTTTAAAAAGGCCAAAAGTGTAGAGCAATCCATTCTGATTGAAGCCCTGGATCCAAATATTCTGGACTGGCAACAAAGCCTGCAACTGGTGGCCAATAAAGAAGATCTGGCTCTCGACCTATTGAAAATGCTCACGGACAGCTTCCCGACAGAGCTGGATGAAATGCAGCAATTGATTGAGATGGAAGATTTCCCACAACTGGAACATGTGCTGCATCGCTTATATGGCGCAACCCGTTATGTGGGTGTTCCTCACCTGCAGGAAGTCGCGGGTGGGTTTGAACAGTTTGTTTCTTCTTTACGCAAGGAACGTCGCAAAGCGGATGAAGCCTTTATTCAGGAAACCCTGCAACGCTTTGATGAATTGCAGTCGGTCATTCAACAGGTGGAACAGGCTTCACAGCAAATTTTAAACAAACAAAGTATCTGATCATGGTCTAGCCGAGTTCTAGAAGTCACGTCTATGTTTAGATGTGACTCTGCTGTCATGTATCGCGGCATGTATCAGAGAAATACCCATGTTATGCTCAAAACCATATGAAAATACAGGTCTACCCCATGGCATTACTTCGCATAGAAAAAAACAATGGCATCGCAACCGTTTCCTTAAACCGTCCAGAAAAGCGTAATGCCATGAGCTTTGCTTTATTGCGCGAACTGGTCAATGCAGCCAGACAAATTAAAAAAGACCGCTCGATCCGCTGTGTCATTTTAACCGGCGAAGCGCATGTGTTTAGTGCCGGAATTGACCTGGCTGACTTAAATGCGCCGAAAAATACCGCTTACGCTGCTTGGGAACTGCTCAAACCGGGACAAAGCCTGTTTCAAAAAGCCTTTTTAATTTGGCAGGAACTGCCTGTACCTGTGATTGCTGCAATTGAAGGCTATTGCCTGGGTGCTGGTATGCAACTGGCTTTGGCTGCGGATATCCGTATTGCCCACCCGGACACCAAAATGTCGATTATGGAAAGCCGCTGGGGACTGGTACCGGACATGGGACTCAGCCGTTCGATTAAAGGCATTATTAATGTTGACCTGGCCAAGGAACTGACCCTGACCGGGCGTATTTTCGATGCCAATTATGCCAAAGAGATAGGTCTGGTGACGCATCTGGATGCATCCCCAATCAGCAAAGCCCAGTCAATTGCAGAAGAGATGTTGCAACGCTCCCCGGATGCATTGGCGGCCGCCAAACAGGTTCTTGATGCCATGGAACACGCACCGAGCAAATCGTTACGCCTGGAGAAAATCTGGCAACTCAAATTACTGTTAGGCAAAAACAGTAAACTGGCGCGTAAAAAAGACAAAAACCCGGAAGTTCAGTTTTTACCGCGTCAATATAAGTAAAATAGCGCCATAACAGGATCGTTCAGAGAAAAACACATGAGTTTTGATCGTAATACAAAAATTGCATTTTTAGGCATGGGTCTCATGGGTAGCCGTATGGCAACCCGACTGATTCAGGCCGGCTTTGAAGTTGCTGTCTGGAACCGCACAGCATCTGCCTGCGATGTACTGATTGACATGGGTGCCAGCGCTTTAAACCTGCAAGAAATTGCCAACTATCCTGTTATTTTGACCTGTCTGGCGGATGATGCTGCGGTACAAGCTGTTTTTGATCAGATTCAGAACCAGTTACAGGCTGGACAAGTGATTGTGGATTTCTCCAGTCTGTCTGTGGATAAAACCAAAATTTTGGCACAGCAGGCACAAAACCAGCAAGTGCAATGGATTGACTCGCCTGTTTCGGGAGGTACAGCAGGTGCGGAACATGGAACCCTGGTAATTTTTGCCGGTGGCGACATGCAAACCATTCAGGATTTATCGCTGATTTATAATGTGCTTTCACAACGTGTGACGCGTATGGGGGAAACAGGTACCGGGCAAGCAACCAAAATTTGCAATCAGCTGATTGTTGCAGCCAACAGCACCTTAATTGCCGAAGCAGTCGCTTTGGCTGGACAAGCAGGTGTCGATACGACCTTGCTTGCCTCGGCACTTGCCGGTGGTTTTGCGGACTCGAAACCGTTCCAGATTTTAGCCCCGCGTATGGCCACGCATACCTTTGAGCCAGTACAATGGAAAGTGCAAACCCT
>DKLL01000183.1 GCA_002455755.1 Acinetobacter sp. UBA6641 | reverse complement strand
GAGCACAAGCCAGTAAAACGGCCAGGTCTGAGCCGGTTTCAGTAATCTTTAAGCCGCCGACCACATTGACATAAACATCTTGTCCAGAGGTTTGTACCCCGCCATGACGGTGCATGACTGCAAGTAGCATATTTAATCGGTTTTGTTCCAGTCCTAGCGCTACACGACGCGGTTGACCATGGGCGTCATCAACCAAAGCCTGTACTTCGACCAACAGGGGACGGGTACCTTCGCGGCTGATCATCACGATTGAGCCGGGAATGGCTTCGTCATAACGGCTCAAGAAAATGGCCGACGGATTAGCCACTTCACGCAAGCCTTTATCGGTCATGCCAAATACGCCCAGTTCGTTGACGGCACCAAAACGGTTTTTGACCGCGCGAATCATACGGTAACGCGAGTCAGACTGACCTTCAAAATACAGGACACAATCGACCATATGTTCCAGCACCCGCGGCCCCGCCAATGCACCTTCTTTGGTGACATGCCCCACCAGAAACAGGGCCGTACCACTATTTTTGGCAAAGCGGGTCAATAAAGCAGCCGATTCACGAATTTGCGAAACTCCGCCCGGTGCCGACTGCAAGGTTTCGGTATACAGGGTTTGAATCGAATCCAGAATGGCTACGGCAGGGCGTTCTTGTGCAAGCACCTCGCAAATGCGTTCCACGCAGGTTTCAGCCATCACTTTAAGCTGCTTAGTCGGCAATTCTAAGCGGTGGGCACGCAAAGCGACTTGCGAAAGTGATTCCTCACCGGTGACATAGAGTGCAGAACTTTGTGCGGCTGCCATATGGGTCGCGGTTTGTAAAAGGATGGTGGATTTGCCAATTCCAGGATCACCGCCAATCAAGACCACCGAACCTGTAACCAGGCCACCCCCTAAAACACGATCAAATTCACCAATTCCTGTCGCCAGTCGTGTTTCATGTGAAACAGAAACTTTATTTAGGGTGGTAATGGTCGCAGCTTGTCCTGCATAGCCGCCGCCCATTTTCGGTTGTGCACGGTGACTTACTGCGGGTTCAAGACGAACTTCGGTCAGACTATTCCATTCTCCGCAATCTGAACATTGACCCGCCCATTTCGGATGGTCAGTTCCACATTGTTCGCAACGGTACACAGTTTTGACTTTGCTCATTTGAGTGGTATCTATATAAATAGGAAGACGGGTGAAGAATGTAGCAATAGCTGTCTGGAAATACAATTTTTTGCATAAATTCTCGCCAAATTTTATCTTGGCACGTAAACTGCTAAACAAAGGGAAATGAAGAAAAGGAAAGTAAAATGGACCCGATTTGCATGAAAAAGCGACAGAAACACGGTCAGGCTTGAAAAATATTTAACCAATCGCTCAAAAAACTTTATTTATTTTTTTTAATTTGAGCTACTTTTATCACACGAAATTTGAGAGACGAAAATAACAATGTCAAATGAGAATCATAGTTTACCGACTGAAGGTGGTGAACTGCAGCGGAGTTTGTCGAATCGGCATTTGCAACTTATNNCGAAGTTTATCGAATCGGCATTTGCAACTAATTGCGATTGGCGGGGCAATTGGGACAGGTCTATTCATGGGTTCGGGTAAAACCATCAGCCTGGCCGGACCTTCAATTCTGATCATTTATATGATTATTGGTTTTATGGTGTTTTTGGTCATGCGTGCGCTTGGCGAACTGTTGCTGTCTAACCTGAAATATAAGTCCTTTATTGATTTTTCAACAGATTTAATCGGTCCCTGGGCGGGTTATTTTGTCGGATGGACCTATTGGCTGTGCTGGATCACGATTGGTATTGCTGACTTGTCGGCCATTATTTATTACCTGCAATTCTTTAACGGAGGGCTGCCCTTTACGCCTGGCGAAGGGGTAATGATCAGTATTGCTGCCATTGTCTTTATTATGGGGCTGAACTTGGTCACCGTAAGACTATTCGGTGAACTGGAGTTCTGGTTTGCGCTTATCAAGATTATTGCCATTGTGGTGCTCATCCTTGTGGGCTTATGGATGATCTTTACCGGCTTTACCTCAACAGCAGGTGAAGTAGCGTCATTTACTCATCTTTGGTCACATGACGGTATTTTCCCAACGGGAGTGTCCGGCTTCCTGGCAGGCTTCCAGATTGCGATCTTTGCCTTTGTTGGGGTAGAACTGGTTGGTACGACTGCGGCTGAAACCAAAGATCCTGAACGCAACTTACCTAAAGCGGTCAACTCGATTCCGATTCGTATCATCATTTTCTATGTGTTGGCACTGGTGATTGTCATGTCGGTAACACCATGGAATAAAATTGATCCTAGTATCAGTCCATTCGTCAACCTGTTTAGCCAGGCCGGTATTGCTGCAGCAGCCATCATCATGAATTTGGTGGTGTTATCTTCGGTGATGTCATCCATGAACAGCGGGGTGTTCTCGACCAGCCGTATGCTGTTTGGTTTGTCACGTGAAGAACAGGGTCCTAAAGCCTTTGGTCATTTAAATAAGCGTGCTGTACCTGCTAATGCGCTGTATTTCTCGGCAATCTGTTTGTTACTGGGTGCTGCACTTCAGTATTTCGTACCGAATACGGTTGAAGCCTTTACTTTAGCAACCACGCTTTCCACCATCCTGTTTATCTGTGTCTGGCTGATGATTATCTGGAGTTATATTGTGTATTACAAAACACGTCCGGAACTGCATGCCAAATCAACCTTTAAACTTCCGGGTGGATTGTTGACCTGCTGGGTGGTAATCATCTTCTTTATTGGCATGATTTATGTGCTGTCTTTAGAAGCGGACACCATGAAAGCGCTAATGGTCAGCCCGATCTGGTTCATCATTCTGGTTATTGGTTACTTTGGTTTCTACAAACCGAAACATAAATAATCGGGCTAAAAGATGAAAACGCCAGTTTCAAACTGGCGTTTTTTTTTATCTCACTATAATCTCTAGCGTTTAGTGCTTTGGTCAGGTCACATGATCAGGTTATACTTCTTCGAAAATATGAAATAGGTGGTCAGATGCGTCTTGTCATTTGCTGCATCAGTGTATTGGTAACAGGTTTTGCTTTAGTCGGTTGTGGTCAATCGGGAGCTTTGCAGCTACCGAGCGATCCAAATTATGACAAACGTGCAAAATATTTGTTATATCCCAATGTGGATTCCAAACAGCAATCCTCAAATAAGGAAGCAGCCGCTCCAGTAACACCAGAGCTTCCCGCTTCATCTGCTGAAGCGAATTAATTTTCCATATCTAAACGCGTCATCGAAAGGATACATTCATGAGTTTTACCCGCATCAATGGGGTTTTGCATGCCGAGCAATGTTCTCTACAACAGCTTGCGCAGCAATTTGGCACGCCACTTTATGTCTATTCAAAAGCAACTTTTGAAAAGCATTATTTAGATATGGATCGTGCATTTAGCTTTATCGACCATCAAATCTGTTTTGCGGTAAAGTCAAACTCTAACCTTGCGGTGTTGAATGTGCTGGCCAAGCGTGGCGCGGGCTTTGATATTGTCACTGGCGGTGAACTCGCGCGTGTGCTAAAAGCGGGTGGTGAGCCTTCAAAAATCGTATTCTCAGGCTTGGGTAAATCTGAAGCGGATATCCAAAAAGCGCTGGAAGTCGGTATTGCCTGCTTCAATGTCGAATCTTATGCAGAACTTGACCGCATTCAGAAAGTGGCGGCAAGCTTAGGTAAAAAAGCCCCGATTTCTTTACGCGTCAATCCGGATGTAGATGCCAAAACCCATCCCTACATTTCAACCGGTTTAAAAGAAAACAAATTCGGTATTCCTTCTGATAGCGTATTTGAAACCTATCAATATGCTGCGTCTTTACCGAATCTGGAAGTAGTGGGTATTGACTGTCATATCGGTTCACAATTGACTGAAACCCAGCCTTTTGTCGATGCACTGGATCGTGTCATTGTGATGATCGACAAGTTAAAAGAGCTGGGCATCAATCTAAAACACATCGACATTGGTGGTGGTTTGGGCGTGACCTATAAAGATGAAACGCCTCCATCTGTAGAAGAATATGCCAATGCCTTGCGCCCAGGTTTAGAAAAACTCGGTCTAAAAGTGTATATGGAACCGGGCCGCAGTATCTCTGCCAATGCCGGTGTGTTGCTGACCAAAGTCGATTTGCTCAAGCCAACCAATCACCGTAACTTTGCCATTATTGATGCAGCCATGAATGATCTGATCCGTCCTGCCTTATATGAAGCATGGATGGATATTCAGGAAGTGACACCGCGTACTGACGTGGAAGCGAAAGAATGGGATGTAGTCGGTGCGATTTGTGAAACTGGCGATTTCCTGGGTAAAGAGCGCAAGCTGGCACTCAAGGAAAATGATGTACTGGCTGTATTGGGTGCCGGTGCTTACGGTTTTGTGATGAGCTCGAACTACAACAGCCGTGGTCGTGCTGCTGAAGTGATGGTGGATGGTGATCAGGCACATTTGATTCGTGAGCGTGAAAGCATTGAATCTTTGTGGGAACGTGAACGCTTATTGCCATAATGGAGATGTCTGAGATGTTTTTAGAATTTACCAAAATGCATGGTTTAGGCAATGACTTCATGGTGGTTGACCTGATCAGCCAGCGTGCCTATCTGGATACCGTCACCATTCAGCGTCTGGCTGACCGTCATTTTGGCATCGGTTTCGACCAGTTGCTGATTGTTGAGCCGCCTGATTTACCGAATGTCGATTTNNGGTTTTGCCCGTTTTGTGCATGAGCGTCAGCTCACCACCAAAACCAAAATTAAAGTGCAGACCAAAGCCGGTATTGTCGAGCCTGAACTGGGTGTCAATGGCTGGGTACGCGTGAATATGGGTTATCCTAAATTCTTGCCGAATGAAATCCCGTTTTTGGCAGATGAGCCTGAAAGTTTGTATGACATTGATCTGGCCAACAATGAAAAGTTAACGATTGATGTGGTGAACATGGGCAATCCACATGCAGTGACCATCGTTCCCGATGTGATCACCGCTGATGTGGCACGTATTGGCCCGCAAGTGGAATCGCATGAGCGTTTCCCACAACGCGTCAATGCCGGTTTTATGCAAATTATTGACGAAAAACATGCACGTTTGCGTGTGTTTGAACGCGGGGTGGGTGAAACCCTTGCTTGTGGTACGGGTGCCTGTGCCGCTGCGGTTTCAGGTATGCGCCGTGGCCTGCTGGCCAACTCGGTCGAGATTGAACTGGCCGGTGGTAAACTGCAAATTGAATGGAAAGAGGGTGATGTGGTCTGGATGACGGGTCCAACGGCAAATGTTTATCAAGGTCGTATTGATTTGAGTTATTACCAGGCTTAAGCGGTATTACTTTGAAACAAGCCTATCCATGAGATAGGCTTTTTGCTTTCTATTTTATTGATCTAATTCTGCTTGCAGGTCTGCCATCATTTGTTCATACGTGGCTTCAAATATCATTCGATCGCCACCAATGCTGTAGAAACTTGGAATGATAAAAGTCACTAGATTGCTAAATTCAGGGTTGGCATAAAGCATGTCTACAAATACTTCAATTTGATCATCTTGAATGCCAAAGCTTGAGGCAATTTTTTCAAATTCAGGATAAAAGTCTTGGATATTATCTGGATTAAAGCGCTTTTGTAACTCCTTTAATTCATTGGGGAGTTCTTCGACCTGTAGGCTGTTCAAATTAAAAGATGCTGCAATTTTTTCAAATGAATGCATTTTATACTCGCTATGAAATCGTTTTTATGTCATGTTTTTTGGTAAGTGATTTGATATTAGCAAAAGCTGATCAGAATTTATCTTATAAAATGAATTTTAAATGATTGATTTTTTAGATACAAAATATAGATAGATGTAATATTGAGAAAGGTGGATTGGTGTAGGAAGGTTTATATTAATGGATGCAACACAATTATTATCCATCTGGCTAAAAGAACGGGAAATTCAAAATCAGTCCACACATACCTTGCACGCCTATGAGCGTGATGTTTCCGATTTTTTAAACTTTTGTGAAACCAAAAAACTCAATCTGGCCAATATCGAAACCACAGATTTACGTGAATATTTGGCCCATAAAGTTGAACAGCAAGGCTTAAGCTCCAGCAGTTTACAGCGGATGCTATCGTCCATTCGTCAATTTATGAAATGGGCCGAACAAGGTCAGTATCTGGCGTTTAATCCGGCGGATGATTTTCAGCTAAAACGTATTCCCAGACCGCTTCCGGGGATGGTCGACATTGAAACCGTGAACCAGATTCTGGATCAGCCTGCCCCTGAAAAACCCATTGAACAGCAAATGTGGCTACGCGATAAAGCCATTTTAGAACTGCTCTATTCCAGTGGCTTGCGTCTGGCGGAAGTGCAAGGTTTGCGTATTAAAGATATTGATTTTAACCGCCAGCTGTTACGAATTACCGGTAAGGGGAATAAAACCCGGGTAGTGTCTTTTGGCAGCAAGGCTCGAGATGCGGTGATGAAATGGCTGCAAGTCTATCCCTTATGGCATGGCGATTTTGTGCCGGATGCCCATGTGTTTATTACCCAAAAAGGCAATCCGCTAGGTGCGCGGCAAATTGAAAATCGGGTGAAATTGCAAGCCTTGCGTGCCGGGGTAAATGTTGATTTGCATCCGCATTTGTTGCGTCACTGCTTTGCCAGTCATAAGCTCTCCAGCAGTCGCGATTTGCGTGCGGTACAGGAAATGCTGGGGCACAGCAATTTGACTACGACACAAATTTATACCCATGTCGATTTTGACCATTTGGCTCAGGTCTATGACCGGGCGCATCCGCGCGCGCAGGTTAAAAAATCGTAACTTAAAAAAGTCGTAACAATATTAAAATTTGAATCAATCTGGCTTGAACTTTGCTTAATTATTCTAGGGACAGTCAACTGAGTTCATTAAAGTTAAATAAACATATGCAAAAATATCGGTCCATAAAGATGACATTTTGAACTATTGTCGGATAATAAAAAGTCAATTTATAAGGTATAAGAATCACGTATAACNNAGGTTATGGTCTTCGTCAAGTTAAACATTTTGTAGAAATAAGTTTGCCTAATATCGAACCGGTTTTACCTGCCCATGCGCATGTGCAGGGCATCAATTCGGAAGGTAAGGTGCAGGCCATTAATGATGTGACCCAGCAAACCTATCTGTGGATTTCAGACTTGCAATGGCAGGAGCGTCCAATTGCGACCTCAAATGTGGATCTAAAAGAAGACTTTTTAGCGGTTTGGGAAATATTTAATCTTCAGGCTTATGATTTAATTGATTTAAGCCACATCCATCGTGACTTTTTGCACAATCAGCCTGCTTAATTCATTCTTTTCGGTTGCTAAACTGGGCAGCAGTAATTTGATAGAGCACATGTCTTTGTAAAGGACTGCTGTCATCTAGAGCAGGGTGATTGAAGTAGTCCTTAAACTGCATGCCTAAACGTTGCATCACAGCTTGAGATTGAATGTTTTGTACCGCAGTGAATGCCACGATCTGGTCTAGATTGAGTGAATCAAATGCAAAGTTTAAGCACGCTGTTGCGGCCTCGGTCGCAAAACCATTGCCCCAGTATTTCTGTTTAAGTCGCCAGACTATTTCGGTGCAGGGGGAAAATGTAAACTGATAGGGCTGAGCATGTAATCCGGTGCAGCCAATAAACTCACCTGTCTGTTTTAATTCTACTGCCCAGACGCCCCAAGCCTGGGTTTCGATCAGGCTTTGAAATTTATGCGCCAGTGCATCACTTTGTGCCCGGGTTAAGCAGGCTGGAAAATAACGCATCACTTCAGGGTTGGAATTTAAGGCATAAAACGGTTTCAGATCTGAATTTTTCCATGCTCTTAAAATCAAACGTGATGTCTCAAGCTTTAAACTCATTATAGATGTCCTAAAGATCATCGAGCGGTAATTGAAAACTCTGTTTAATAATCTGACTCGGTAAATCGGTTTTTACACTGGTAATGCTGTTTTTCTTGGTCAGATGCGCGGACTGAAATTTACGGTAACTTTCCAGATCCGGAACCACCACTTTTAACATCGCATCGCATTCGCCCAGAATAATATAGCATTCCATCACCTGAGGAAGTTCCTTCATGGCTTCAATGAAGGTATCAATGGTTTCGGCATCCTGCCCGGTTAACCAGATTCGTGAAAACAAAATCAGCTGCAAGCCAATTTTTTGTGGATCGACCACAGTGGTATAGCTCTGAATCACGCCAGCTTCTTCCAGTAATTTCACCCGACGCAGACAGGATGAGGGTGAGAGTCCAATTTCACGTGCCAGGTCGTTATTTTGCATACGGCCATTATTTTGTAAGGCCCGAATGATATTTTTGTCAATACGGTCCAGCTTTGCTGAAATATATTTGGAAGATAATTTCATAAATTAGAATATAATTCGAAAAATAATCATAATTATAGAATATTTGAAATCCTATTTTGTACTATTTATTCGATACTAATTTTCACTTTCAAGACATAGAAAGGGAAAAGGAAATGTCTGTATTTGTATTGTTCGCCTTAACGGTTATTCCGCTCATTTTCACCCCTGGACCCGATATGCTATTTATCCTGTCACAAGTGATTGGAAAAGATGCAAAAGCAGGCATGATGGCAACTGTAGGGATTTGTCTTGGATATTTAGTGCATTCCGTTTTGGTCGCATTGGGTATCGCAGCCATTATTGTCTCTTTCCCGGTGTTATTTGAAACCATTCGCTGGCTCGGAATTGCTTATCTACTATTTCTAGCTTTTAGTTTGATTAAGTCGGTGTTCAGTCAGCATAAACTAAATATCGAAAACACATCATCCTCAAACCCAATTAAAAAAGGTTTCTTTACTGCGCTATTGAACCCGAAAGGCATGCTGATCTATTTTGCAATTTTGCCGCAGTTCATTAATAAAACAGAAGATACAGTGAGCCAAGGTCTAATTTTGTCGTTAATCTTTATTGGACTGATTTTTGTGGTGTATTGCGGCTTAAGTGTGTTGTTTGCCAAAATTACCCAAAAAACCCATATAGATCAACGTAAACAAAAGTGGATTGATGGCGGTTCAGGCGGTTTACTCATGCTGGCTGCAACCTGGCTTATCATCAACTAATCGACTTTAAAAAAAAGCATGTCTTGCTTGCATGCTTTTCCTGTCTAATGCAAGTAAGGTGACTAAAAGGAATTTGCTGCCTGTTTAAATTAAAAAAAGCACATTTTTGTAGTGAAAATCCTTAAAAAATTTGTTCAATCTGTCTTAAATGACACTTCATTACCTGAATATTTAAATCAGGGTGCTGTACGAGGCTATTAAAATGTTTATGCAAAACAAGGATTAAATCAGAACTTTTGATGAGTTTAATTAGATAAAAACATAATAAAAATCAATGTTTAAAAAATAACTAAATATTTAAGAATTTCATTTGAATAAAAATATTTAAAAAAAATATGAACGACAAGTTCAAGGAAAATTACGCATTTTTACAGCTCTTTTGATAATTGTGACTTGACCGAAATGCCGTACACATTGCAAGATAGGGCACCTAAAAAAATTTAAGTGAAGAGTTATTATAACTTTTCTCAACATTTACATTTGCTAAAACAGCCGAGGATTACATGAAGGCTCTTGTTGCTGTAAAACGTGTGGTTGATGCCAACGTTAAAGTTCGCGTTAAACCGGACAATAGTGGGGTTGACCTTACTAACGTTAAAATGTCAATTAACCCATTCTGTGAAATCGCAGTGGAAGAAGCGGTTCGCTTAAAAGAAAAAGGAACTGTTTCAGAAATCGTTGTTGTTTCTATTGGTCCTAAAGAAGCGCAAGAACAAATCCGTTCTGCCATGGCGCTGGGTGCCGACCGCGGTATCCTGGTTGAAGCTGATGACAGCCAGCTGGGTGCGCTGGAAGTTGCCAAAATCCTGAAAGGCGTTGTTGACGCTGAGCAACCACAGCTCATCCTTCTGGGTAAACAGGCCATTGATGACGACTCGAATCAGGTTGGTCAGATGCTTGGCGCTCTCCTTGGCGCAGGTCAGGGTACATTCGCATCAGAAGTGAAAGTTGAAGGCGACAAAGTACAAGTAACACGTGAAGTTGACGGTGGTTTACAAACTGTTGAGCTGGCACTTCCAGCAATCATTACCACGGACTTGCGTTTGAACGAGCCACGTTATGCGGCTCTGCCAAACATCATGAAAGCGCGTAAAAAACCGCTGGATACCAAGTCTCCAGCAGATTTCGGTGTAACTGCGACAACTAAACTGAAAACAGTCAAGGTTGAAGCTCCTGCTGAACGTAAAGCTGGCGTACAAGTGAAGTCTGTAGACGAGCTTGTAGAAAAATTGAAAAATGAAGCGAAAGTGATCTAATACGGAAGGATAAAAATCATGAGTATTTTAGTTATCGCTGAGCACGACAACAAGGCATTAAACGCTGCTACTTTAAACGTTGTTGCTGCGGCGCAAAAAATCGGTGGTGATATCACTGTATTGGTTGCTGGTTCTGGCGCTCTNNTTGCGGGTGTAAGCAAAGTATTGCTTGCTGATGACGCGGCTTATGCCAACCAGCTGGCTGAAAACGTGGCTAAACTGATTGCAGAATTAGGTAAAGGCTATAGTCATATCCTTGCTGCCTCTACAACCACGGGCAAAAACATCTTGCCACGTGCTGCTGCGCTGCTTGACGTGAGCATGATCACCGACATCATCGCGGTAGATGGTCCTAAAACGTTCAAACGTCCGATCTATGCAGGTAACGCGATTGCCACTGTAGAATCTGGCGAGTCTGTTGTGGTTGCGACTGTGCGTGGTACGGCATTTGATGCTGTAGCAAGCGATGGTGGTTCTGCTGCTGTTGAAGCTGCTGCGTCTACTGGCGATGCGGGTATTTCTAAGTTTATCAACGAAGAAATCGTAAAATCTGAACGTCCTGAACTGACAGCTGCGCGTATCGTGGTTTCTGGTGGTCGTGGTGTAGGTTCTGGTGAAAACTATCACAAGATCCTGGATCCATTGGCGGACAAGCTGGGTGCTGCTCAAGGTGCATCACGTGCTGCGGTAGATGCCGGCTTCGTACCAAACGACATGCAGGTGGGTCAAACGGGTAAAATCGTTGCGCCTGACCTGTACANNAAGGTGATCGTTGCGATCAACAAGGACGAAGAAGCGCCAATCAATGCAGTTGCTGACTACTGGCTAGTCGGTGACCTGAACACTGTAATTCCTGAATTGGTTTCTAAAATCTAATTCCTGAACGCAATTCAAAAACGCTCCTGTGCAGGTAGTAAAAGCAATGCTTTTGCTATCTGTTTGGGGGCGTTTTTTTATGTCCGGATTTTACATTGATTGATTCTCAAGAGATGTATGTGCAAGTGCTGGCATCTTGCAGCTTTGGATAGAACTATACTATTTTCATCGCCTAAATAGTAATTCAGCTTTCATGCATGTGAATAAGTAAAGTGGAGAGGGTATTTAATCGATTTATATCTTTTTAATGACTAAATAACTATTTTAACTGAATAAGTCGCTTGAAGATTTAGCGACAAAATTTGCAGTTAGAGATCGAATAAAATGGACTAAATCACATAAAATTCAGACAAATGAAAGTGCCTAAAAAACAAACGATAAATTATAGAAAATTAACAAGATTAAGATAAGAGATATGGCACAAAAACAACAGAATTTATGCTATAATTTATGGCTGTATTTAGACTTTAACCCAACTTATTTTGGGTTAATTTTTTGCTAGATTGATTATATAAAACGAACAGTCTGAACGGCTGTTTGTAATAAGGAGTATGCATGAGCGTATCGGAAATCCGACCGATTGCCATTGAGGATGAACTCAAAAGCTCATATCTCGACTATGCCATGAGCGTTATTGTTTCTCGTGCATTACCTGACGTGAGAGATGGCTTAAAGCCTGTTCATCGTCGTGTGCTTTTCGCTATGCACGAATTGGGCAACGACTACAATAAAGCATACAAAAAGTCAGCCCGTGTAGTCGGTGACGTGATCGGTAAATATCACCCGCATGGTGA
>DKLL01000222.1 GCA_002455755.1 Acinetobacter sp. UBA6641 | reverse complement strand
GCGTTGCCATTTGACAGACTGACCATGAATCTAGGGCTGCGGCATCTAAATTGGAAAATTTGGCTAACAAGGAAGCAGTTTTCATTTCCTCAAACATATCCAGATTGTTGTTTTCTTTTTCACCATCCGTACCTAACCCAACCGCAATACCATGACGCAGCATTTCGGTAATAGGTGCCGCACCTGAAGCCAGCTTCATATTGGAAATTGGATTATGCGCAACGCCCACATCATAATGCTTAAGAATTTCAATCTCGTCTGAATTGGCCCAGACACAGTGTGCCAACAGACATTTCGGAACATCAAACATGCCTAAACGTTCTAGCGTCTGGATGGGACGCATGCCATAACGTCTAAGGTTTTCTTCAACATCGAACTGGCTTTCATTGCTATGCGTGTGAAAACCGGTCTGATAATCCTGACAAAGTTTCTGGATACGGGCCAAGGCCTTTTCTTCTGCATAAAACAGATGTTCCAGACCGACCCAGACATTAATTCGTCCAGCTGCGCCTTGATGCCATTTTTGAATCAGCGCTTCATTGCTATTTAAGGTTTCAAAATAGTGATGATCCGGATGTTCTGCCACATAAGGCACCAGTACCGCGCGGATGCCAAGTTGCTCTGCTGCTTCGGCACTGCCATCCATATAACGCCACATATCCACGATGGTGGTAGTTCCTGAAAGCAGCGCTTCGGCATAGCAAAGATAGGAAGCTATTTTGGCATCTTCAGGCGTTAAAACCCGATGCATCGGATCGATAAACTGCTGTAACCAGTCCCAGACAGGCAAACCTTCGGCGGTGCCTCTTAACAGTCCTGAATGGCAGTGGGTATTGATTAGACCCGGCATCAGTAAACTGTTTGTATATTGAATCACTTCTACATCTGGGTATTGCCGGGTTAATTCTTCCAGCGTACCCACCTGCCTGATATATGCGCCCTCAATTAAAATAGCCCCATGGCGAATACAATCCAGTGTCGAATTCATGGTCAGGACATAATCTGCAGTCATGATTTTCATTGTCATATTTCCTCTGCTCTGTCCAGTTAAGGGCTAAACGTCTTACCCAGCGAAGCAGGCAAATTCAGTTTCAGTAGTTTTTTATCACGTGAAATGATCACCAGAACCAGAATCGTTGCGATATAGGGTAATGCCGATAAAAATTCATTCGGGATGTTCAGTCCCAGTGCCTGAGCATGGAATTGCAAAATGGTGACCCCGCCAAATAAATAGGCACCCAGCATTAAGCGAGTCGGTTTCCATGCGGCAAAAACCACCAGGGCAATGGCAATCCAGCCACGTCCGGCCACCATGTTTTCAATCCACATCGGGGTATATACGGTTGAGAGAAAAGCCCCACCAATTCCCGCCATCGCACCGCCAAAAAGCACCGCACCATAACGAATGGCTAAAACGTTGTAGCCCATGGCATGAGCACTTTCCGGCGATTCGCCTACTGCTTTTAACAACAACCCCAAACGGGTTTTGGCCAACACCCACCACACCACAGCGAATGCCAGAATGGATAAATACACCACATAGTTTTGCTGAAATAAAATTGGACCAATAAAGGGAATATCAGCCAGTCCGGGGATATTTAAGTTTTGTAATCCCGGTAATGCAGTACTCACATAATTCTGCCCGATAAAAGCCGAAATCCCGATCCCGAAAATGGTCAAAGCCAGACCGCAGGCCGACTGATTGGTGCTCATCGATAAAGTAAAAAAGGCAAAAATCAGTGCCATCAAGCTTCCAGCCAGTCCTCCCATAAACAAAGCACTTAAGACACTGGCATCATATTGGGAGGCAAAGGCAAAACCGGCAATCGCACCGACCAGCATCATCCCTTCTACGCCTAAATTAATCACGCCTGTACGTTCTGCAACAAGTTCGCCTAATCCTGCAAATATCAATGGAGTCGCTGCGGCTACAGTACCGGCAAGAATGGCTATAATTTCTATACTCATTTCTGGTTATCCTTTTTATGTACAGCATTAAACAGCTGGTTGAACAGTTTCAGCAGGTAGCTGTTTCTTCTTGGCAAAACGGTAGCGATTTTCAATCAGCGCATCTGAGGCCAACAGGAAAAATAGCAACAGACCTTGAAAAATACCGGTAATGGCCACCGGAAGCTGCAACTGCATTTGTGCCAGTTCACCGCCCAGATAAATCAGTGCCATGAGCAGGCCTGACAATACAATGCCAATCGGATTTAAACGGCCCAAATAGGCTACAATAATTGCGGCATAACCATAGCCCGGAGAAATATTGGGATTGAGCTGGCCAATCGGACCTGCGACTTCACAAATCCCCGCAATTCCCGCCATAAGCCCGGAAATTCCCAAACTGAACCAGATGGCTTTTCTGGACGAAAAACCGGCATATTGCGCCGCCATAGGCGCTTGACCACTCACTTCTAATCTATATGCACTGACACTTTTACGAATAAATATCCAGAACACAGCCACAGCGAACAGGGTCAGAAAAATAGAAGCATTGACCCGGGTTCCCTCAATCACATAGGGTAAAACCGCACTTTCACTAAACATCACCGATTGCGGAAAATTCATGCCGTCCGGATCACGCCAAGGCCCATTGACCAAATACATCAGCAGAAAAAAGGCCACATAGTTCATCATTAAAGTGGTCAGGGTTTCTTCTGCATTAAAATGGGTTTTTAACAGTGCTGGAATGAGTCCCCAAATCGCACCCCCGATGGCTCCCATGATGATCATCAGCGGTAAAATCCACCAACCCAGCTGTTCAAAAAACAGGATCGCAATACCGCCACCAAAGATAGCACCCATGGTCAGCTGTCCTTCGGCACCAATATTGAATAATTTGGCGCGAAAACCGACCGCCAGACCTAAGGCAATCAAAATCAATGGACTGGCTTTAATTAGCAGTTCACTCAGGTTATAAGCGCTGCTGAGCGGTTCAATAAAGAAAATATACAAGGCCTGAAGCGGATTAACCCCAAGCATTAAAAACAGCAGGCTACCGACACAGAGCATGGCCAATAGCGCAATAAAAGGAGACAGCCATTTCATAAGTTGAGAAGGATGTTCTCTAGGTTCGAGTAAATGCATCAAATCACCTATTCTTCTCTAAACTGAAATTGGTTGTATTTCAGTTGCAGCCTGATCGACTGCATGGTTATTGATTCCAGCCATTAATAAACCGATTTCTTCAGCATTGGTGTTATGGGTGGCAATCGGTTCGGATAATTTGCCGCTAGCCAACACAGNNAACACACATAGCTGATCGCTGATTTCAAAGAGTTCTTCTAATTCTTCGGAAATCACCAAAATGGCCACTCCCTGACGTGATAAATCAATCAGGGTCTGGCGGATAAACATGGATGCCCCAATATCAACACCCCAAGTCGGCTGGGAGACAATCAGTACTTTCGGGTTTTGTAGAATTTCCCGGCCTACAATAAATTTTTGCAAGTTACCGCCAGACAAGCTGCGGGCTTCTGCCTGTGGACCGGCTGCCTTGACATTAAACCGTTCAATGCAATGTGCAGCAAAGGCTTTGGTTTTTTCGAAATTGATCAGCCCAAAATGGCTTAAACCGTGACGAAATGCGGTGAGGAAAGCATTTTGCGACAAGCTCATATTAGGCACTGCGCCGCGTCTCAAACGTTCTTCCGGAACAAAGCCCAAGCCCAAATCACGGCGCTCACCTGCATTTAGCCTGGAGACATTGCGGCCTTCAAACAGGATTTCGCCCTGGTCAGTTAACCTTTCGCCCGATAACAAGGCCAGCAATTCAGCCTGACCATTGCCAGATATTCCGGCGATCCCTGTAATTTCACCGGCTTTTAATTGCAGATCTATATTGCTTAAAGACACACCAAAGGGATCATCAGATGCATAATTGAGCTGCTTGACTTGCAGCAAGACACTTTGTTCACCTGAAAATGCCGAGCGTTGATAGGTCGGGAGTTCACGTCCAATCATCAGACGGGCCAATTCACTGGTGCTTTTTTCACTCGGTTTAACATAACCAGTGACCCGGCCATTTCTTAAAATGGTGGCTTCATCACACAGCTCTTGAATTTCATGCAGTTTGTGGCTGATATAAAGAATCGATACCCCTTGTGAAGCCAGCAGTTTCAGGGTTTTAAACAGTTGTTTCACGGCTTTTGGGGGCAAGACNNGGCTTGCGGAGTCAAGACCGAAGTCGGCTCATCTAAAATAATCAAGGATGGTTGCTGCAATAGACAGCGGATAATTTCGACACGTTGCCGCTCACCGACGGACAGCGAATAAACTTCACGGCGCGGATCTATCGGCAGGCCATATTGTTCTGAAACTTCGACAATTTTTTGCCTGAGCTCAGCAAGGTCGTATTTTTCGTCCAGCCCCAGCAGAATATTTTCCGCAACGGTTAAAGTTTCAAAGAGTGAAAAATGTTGGTACACCATCCCGATGCCAAACTTGCGCGCAGCGGCCGGGTTTTCGATGCTCACCTCTTTGCCATTCCAGATGATCTGGCCCTGATCTGCCTGTGTCGCCCCATAAATAATTTTCATCAGGGTACTTTTACCGGCCCCATTTTCACCTAAAATGGCATGAATCTGCCCAGCCTGAACTTTAAGATCAATCTGGTCATTGGCTTTTAGCGAATTGTAACTTTTACCAATATTGACCAGTTCCAGGCGTGAAACATTCAGTTCTACAGCCTGTTGTACGTCAACATATGTCGCATTATCGGATAAGTCATTCATAGACAAGCTCGAAAAAATGAAAAAAGAAAGGCATGAATGAAAGCTCATTCATGCCATCTGATTTATTTAGGTAAAGCGCCTTCTACGCCTTTGACGTAGTAATTCATTTTGCCTAGCTCTGCATCAGACAAAACTTTACCTTTCGCAATCACCAGACTGCCATCCTGTTTATATAAAGGTCCCTGGAATGGATGCAGCGAACCTTTGTGAATACCACTTTGTGCATTTAAGGCAGACTGTTTCACTTTGGCTGGCACTGCAGGACCAAAGTTTTCAATTCTCACCGCATCCTGTTTAATGCCATACCACATTGCACTTGGCTTCCAGGTTTTTTGCGCAACTTGCTGTAAGACAGGCGTATAGATTTTTTCCCAATGCAACACTGAAGCTGCCAAGTGTGCTTTAGGACCAAACTTGCTCATGTCTGAGTCCCAACCAAAGGCATAAACGCCTTTTTGCTGTGCAGCTTGGACAACAGCGGGTGAATCGGTGTTTTGCATCAGCACATCGGCTTTCTGTGAAATCAGCGCCAAAGCTGCATCACGTTCTTTACCCGGGTTAAACCATGAATTGACCCAGATCACTTTGGTTTTCACTTTAGGATTGACACTTTGCGCGCCCAAGGTATAGGCATTGATGTTACGTACTACTTCAGGAATCGGGAAAGAAGCCACCACACCCAGGGTATTGGTTTTAGTGGTTTGCCCAGCGACCACACCTAGCATGTATGCACCTTCATAGGTACGTACATCATAAATCCCTAAATTTTTGCCCTGCTTGTAGCCAGTGGCATGCATGAAGACGGTATTTGGAAATTGTTTTGCCACCTTTTCCATCTGGTTCATATAACCGAAAGAAGTAGCAAAAATGACTTTGTTGCCCTGCTGCGCCAGATTACGGATCACACGCTCTGCATCTGCAGTTTCTGGCACATTTTCAATATAAGAAGTTGTGTATTTTCCGGCCAAGGTTTTTTCTGTTTTAATACGCCCCTGGTCATGTGAATAAGTCCAGCCATGATCACTGGTTGGGCCAATATAAACAAAGGCCGCTTTGTCAGCCGCATGTGCCAAGCTGATAAAAGATGTCCCCAAAACAGTTGCTGTACTGAATGCCAGTACAAGTTTTTTAAGTTGTGATTTAAAGCTGACTTTTTTTTGCATAAAACTGCTCCATTATGAATGGTGTATTTCTAATTCAAGCAATAACAATGAATTAGAAATGTGAAATTTGAACATCAGTTTAATTTTTCTGTTCACTTTCTCTTAATTAGCAAGTTCTATTCCAAAATTGATAAAAATTAGAACATAAACATTACGTTCTGTTTTTTAGAACATTTAAAATTTAAAATAACAATATAAAACAATGTTTTATTTAATTTTATTTTTTACTTTTTATAAAAAAACATAAATTTTCTGAGCAATTTGCAGATCCATAAAATTGCATTATGCTTAAATTGATTCAAATGCTATTTTTCGGGGCATTTTATGCCGCTATGCACAGATTCCTTTCAGAAAAATCCGATGCGGAATTCAACAGATTTTGTTTGAAAACAGCTGCTATATTCATCAATCTTTAACTAGTTCAATTTGAAAAAGAATGTCTACCTTCTTCGATTCATTACTAAACTTCTTTTCATACGTCATTTTTAAATAACTACAATTCGTTTGTAGGGCCAAAATGAAAAATAGATTCTGGTAGAGGGAGTGAATTTATGAGTGTGGCATGGAAGTTGATATCTTCATTTTGACCATTCATAAGCAGAGAGATCGCCTAGAAAAAGGCATAAAAAGCCAAAAAATCAAATGAGGTGGTGCTGAGTTAAAAAATCTAATCTTGGTCAGATAATGGACAAAAATAAAAAATCCCTCAAAAGAGGGAGAGGATGCTTATCTGCTCTGCCAAAATTGCTGTTGCATCAGCATCGTTTCGGCTTCTATTTCCGGAATTGGCCCAATCAGCTCGATGCCTTTCTGGCAATGGGAAAATACATAGGCAGAAGACACGCTCATTGTCGGGTTTTCATCATGACTGCCGGTACAGGCCAGCAGCTTTTCTTCGGTCATGCCATACACCACACGGCCAATATTGGCCCAATAAATGGTGCCAGAGCACATACAGCAAGGNNATCAATATTACATTGGGTCAAAAGTACCGTTTCATGATCGGGAGCCACCAGAACTGCACCAAAAGGATGATGCCCTAAGCTGATGGCACGTTGACCCACTTCATTGGAAAGTTTCAGGTATTTAATGATCTGTGCTTGGCTCGGACTATTCATCATGGGTAATGCTCATTCATATAAATTTTACAGTGTGCCTAAAATAAAAAAGCACCTGGGATATAAAGGTGCTTTTTTAAAACAATTAAACAATATAGCGTTTACTTAATCCCCACTCGGCCAATATCCGGCGGTAAGTGGTGGATGATCGATCCGCTTCAAAATGGGCTTCCATACTGATATCCAGCGGTAACTCTTCAGGTTTTTGGCTTTCAACCATCTCCTGATCTTCTGCAAAAATTTGTGCATTAAAATCATAAACTGCCTGTAAATCTCCAGTGGTGTCGAAGTTACGGGTTAGCGGTACAAATAGTCGGGTTTTATTATGGGACACCGGACAGCACGCATTTAAAATTTTTAAAATGCCATCATTGGGGAAATACACTTTCAATGTCGCAGAAAATGGTGGATAAACATCAAATTCACGGGTCCACATAAAACCTTCCGACTCTAAATGTTGTAGACCATGCGGATAGTTACTGACATTGGAAATGTAGATGCTTTTTAAACCGTAGTCTGTACGTTCGGTATGGTACTTCGGCACTACCTGGTTTTCACGGTCTGCAAATGCCTGATGATGCACCCAGGCAAAATGTGCAACATCAATAAAGCCTTCCAGCTGACGGCCGCAGGAACCATTAATATCCACAAATGGCGGCAAAATGGCCTGATGACCTTCTGCATCCCAGGTTTCCAGCACCGGAAAATTGGTCTCGTTTTGATCACGGCTAAATAGGCTGGTCCAAATCAGGCCATATTTTTCTACAACAGGAAATTTGGTCAGGCTAAAACGCTCAGAAATTTTTGTCAGTTCTGGCTGGGCCGGAATTTTCGAGCATTTGCCTTCGGTATTGTAATGTAGTCCATGATAAGGACAGACCAGCTCTTCCCCTTGTACCCAGCCTTTGGTTAGTGGGACACCACGGTGCGGACAGATATCCCGGGCCAAATGGATTTGACCGCTTTCGGTTTTATACAGCGCCATTTTCACATCCAGCAATATGACTTGCTGTGGTGTGGTACTGACGTCCTGAATACGTGCAACTGGATACCAGTGCTGCGCCAAAATATTCCAGTCAGATGGATCAAACGCACTACCATGTGGTTGAGTAAATAGATTAAGTACTGGTATGGCGTTCATATAAAATCCTTCTTTTCAATTTCGTGGCCAAGCCTTTTTCAAGGTCAAAATACTGACCTTTTGCTTCAACTTGTATT
>DKLL01000008.1 GCA_002455755.1 Acinetobacter sp. UBA6641 | reverse complement strand
ACTGCTGATGCGATTCGCGTACCAATGGCTGCATTAACAGAGGAAACACGTCGTGACATGCAGAAAGTTGCGCGTAATGAAGCGGAAAATGCCAAAGTTGCCATCCGTAACATCCGTCGTGATGTGTTGGGTGATATCAAAGCATTATTGAAAGAAAAAGAAATTTCTGAAGATGATGAACGCCGTGCTGGTGATGACATCCAGAAAATCACGGATAAATTTGTTGCTGAAGTTGAAAAGCGTCTGGCTACTAAAGAAGCTGAATTGATGAAGGTCTAAGATTTAATGACCGTATCAGAAGAGAGTACGCTTCTTCCAAAACATGTTGCCATCATCATGGATGGCAACAATCGTTTTGCAAAAAAAAAGCAAATGCAAAAAGGTGCAGGACATCGAGAAGGTAAAAATGTCCTCGATCCGATTGTTGAACACTGTAAAAAAAATCAAATTCAAGCATTAACCGTTTTTGCTTTTTCCAGTGAAAATTGGAATCGACCGCAGTTTGAGGTTGATTTACTTATGGCTTTGCTGGAAGAAACCATTCATGAGCAATTGCCACGGATGGAAAAATTCAATATTGCTTTGCGGTTTATTGGTGATCGTTCACGTTTGTCTGACCATTTACGTGAGTTAATGTTGCAAGCTGAACAAAGGACTGCTAATTTCAATAGCATGACTTTGACCATTGCCATCAGTTATGGTGGTATGTGGGATATGACTCAGGCTGCAAAACAGATTGCAGCAGATGTGCTGGCGAAAAAAGTTGCGCTAGAAGATATTGATGTGGAGCTGTTTGGGCAACATGTCTGCATGGCCGATTTACCTGCTGTAGATTTACTCATTCGTACAGGAGGTGATTATCGTTTGTCAAATTTTTTACTTTGGCAAGCAGCGTATGCTGAGCTATATTTTACTCCAACCTTGTGGCCTGAATTTACTGTAGAAGAATTAGATGATGCATTTGCGGTCTTTGCTGGACGTGAACGTCGTTTTGGTAAAACTTCAGAGCAAATCCAACAAGAGAAACTTGAGAATTAATAAATGTTAGAGCGGATTATAACCGCATTGGTATTGGTAGCAGTTGTACTGAGTTGTATGTTTGCTACACAGTCTCAGTATCCAATGTTTATGCTGATGATTGTTGCAGCAGGGGTTGCAGGGTATGAGTGGTTTAAGCTCATGCCAAGAAAAAATAAAAATCTTGTTAAACCTTTCGCCTGGGTTTACGGACTTGCCACTGCTGCTTTAGCAACTTTGGCATTATATTTTAATGATATTGCTTTGCTGCTTTGGGCGGCTTCCATTCTTTGCTGGATCTGTAGTATTTTCTGGGTTAAGTCATATCCAAACTATGATGGATGGTACAATTCCAGTTTGAAGATTATTGGATTTATTCTGGTTTCTGCTGCAGTTACCGCAATTTTTTCTGTCTGGAAAAGCTCACCATGGTGGCTGATGTACCTGTTTTTACTGGTATGGGGCGCAGACAGTGGTGCTTATTTTGTAGGACGTAAATTGGGCAAGAAAAAACTTGCTCCAAATGTCAGTCCAAATAAGTCAGTAGAAGGTTTATATGGGGGTATTTTTACCGCCATGCTGATTATAGTGGCTGTAGAAAGTCTCTATTTAGACTTAACTCTGGCACAGCATATCTTATTTTTGATTTTATCTGTAATTACGGTATTCACTTCAGTTCTTGGTGACCTGTTTGAATCCATGATTAAACGTCGCGCTGGAATTAAAGATTCAGGTCGTATTCTGCCAGGGCATGGTGGGGTGCTTGACCGCATCGATTCATTGCTTGCAGCTGCTCCGATTTTTGCAGCCGGCATGTATATTTTAAAATTTATTGGTGTAGATTTATAGATGTCACAATCTGTTTGTATATTAGGTGTAACGGGTTCAATCGGTCAAAGTACCTTAAAAATTCTGCAACAGCATCCTGAAAAGTATTCTGTTTTTGCAGTCACGGCGCATAGCCGAATTTTAGAGCTTGTTGAAATATGCAAACAGTACCGACCAAAAGTCGTGGTTGTTCCTTCCAATCGGGTTAAGGAATTACAGCACTATTTTCATGATCAGTGCTTAACTGATATTGAAATTCTGACTGATGAAGCGGGTTTGATTGCTGTTGCTGAACATGCCGATGTCGATGTGGTCATGGCAGCCATTGTCGGCGNNGGCAGCAGTTAAAGCAGGTAAACGTGTCCTGCTGGCCAATAAAGAAGCGCTGGTGATGTCCGGTGACATCATGATGCAGGCAGCACGTGATTATCAGGCCGAACTGCTTCCGGTTGATTCTGAGCATAACGCCATTTTCCAATGTTTGCCTGCGGGTTATTTTCAAAACGAGAGGAATGGTCAGCCGAAACAAGGCGTATCGCGTATTCTGCTGACGGCATCGGGCGGTCCATTTTTAAATCACAGTCTGGAACAACTGTACAGTGTGACTCCTGCACAGGCCTGTAAGCATCCGAACTGGTCTATGGGGCAGAAAATTTCAGTTGATTCGGCAACCTTAATGAATAAAGGTCTGGAACTCATTGAAGCCTGCCATCTCTTTGCAATTTCAGAACAGTTTGTAACAGTGGTGGTACATCCACAGAGTATCATTCATTCTATGGTTCAATATGTGGATGGTTCGACTTTGGCACAAATGGGCAATCCGGATATGTGTACTCCTATTGCGCATGCGCTGGCATGGCCCGAGCGCATTCAAACCCATGTGCCTGCTCTTGACCTGTTTGCCAATCAGCAACTGGATTTCCAGGAACCTGATACTATACGTTTTCCGGCATTAAAACTTGCACGTCAATCCATGCAAAGTGGGGGTCTGGCTCCTGCAATTTTAAATGCTG
>DKLL01000129.1:5520-12789 GCA_002455755.1 Acinetobacter sp. UBA6641 | reverse complement strand
ACTGGTCGCACCGTCCTTTATTGCGGGAATGGAGTTTTCAGATCACCTGAATTACTGGAAGCTGGATATTCCCGCCATGATGATTACCGATACAGGTCATTTTCGTAACAAGCACAATCATAGCGCGACTGATACTTTGAAAACCCTGAATATTGCCAAAATGGCTAATGTCATAGATGGACTGGCTTATAGTTTAATGCTTCAGCCTGATAAATAGAAGCAATAAAAAACGCAGCCCCTGAATAGAATACTGGGACTGCGATCAAAAGGTCATCCACCTGGAGATGTAGATGACCATTCACATAACTTATTCAGTAGAAATAAATTAGAAATCTACACTACATCTATAGCGCATCTGTATCTCTATAATAAGACATGAGGGCTGGATGTATTTTTTCAAGCTTATGCTTTATCAATATCGTAAAACTTTTACACAAAAAAAGAGAGCCGAAGCTCTCTTTTTTTGTGTCGGAATACGATTAATGACGGGCTGCTTTGCCTTCTGCAATCGGTTTCACAATCGGTGCTTTCACCAAAGGTTTCGGCGCTTCAGTCAAGGCAAATGGCAAGATCTCATCGATGCTTTTCACTGCCTTAATTTCCAGACCAGCTTTGACATTTTCCGGAATTTCCACCAAGTCACGTACATTTTCTTGAGGAATGAAAACCGTTTTAATGCCACCGCGATGTGCAGCTAAAAGTTTTTCCTTTAAGCCACCAATTCGCATTGCACGGCCACTCAGGTTGGTTTCACCGGTCATGGCAATATCAGCACGTACTGGAATGCCTGTAAAGGCTGAAACCAGTGCAGTGGTGAGTGCCAAACCTGCTGATGGACCATCTTTCGGTGTTGCACCTTCAGGTAAATGCACATGAATATCGGTTTCTTCAAATCTTGAAGCCTCAATACCGAGCGCATCTGCACGGGTACGTACCACAGTCATTGCAGCGGTAATCGATTCTTTCATGACATCACCGAGCGAGCCGGTAGTAATGAATTTACCTTTGCCTTTTACCGCAGCAACTTCAATGGAAAGCAATTCACCACCAACGGAAGTCCAAGCCAAGCCATTGACACGACCCACTTGCGCTTCTTCTTCTGCCATACCGAAGTCGAACTTATGTACGCCCAGGTAATCAGACAGGTTTTCAGCAGTGACATCGATATGCAGGTTTTTGGCTTTTTTGCTGACCGCTTCTTTCACCACTTTACGCGCAATTTTTGACACTTCACGTTCCAGGCTACGCACACCCGCTTCGCGAGTATAGCGACGCACGATGTCACGGATTGCTTCTTCGTGGATAGTCAGTTCTTTAGCACGCAAACCGTTGTCCTTAATGGCTTTCGGTACCAGGTAACGCTCAGCAATATTGACTTTTTCCTCTTCGGTATAACCCGGCAGGCGAATAACTTCCATGCGGTCAAGCAATGCTTCAGGAATATTCATGCTGTTTGCAGTACAGATGAACATCACTTCAGACAGGTCAAGATCAAGATCGAGGTAGTGATCGTTGAACTTGCTGTTTTGTGATGGATCAAGCACTTCAAGCAAGGCAGAAGCAGGGTCGCCACGGTAATCCTGTGCCATCTTGTCAATTTCGTCGAGCAAGAACAGCGGGTTCTTCACGCCGACTTTGGTCAAAGACTGCACCACTTTACCCGGCATCGCGCCAATATAGGTACGGCGATGACCACGGATTTCCGCTTCATCACGCACGCCACCTAAAGCCATACGCACAAATTCACGGCCGGTCGCTTTGGCAATCGACTCACCCAGTGAAGTTTTACCTACCCCTGGAGGACCAACCAGACAAAGAATCGGGCCTTTGAGTTTTTTCACGCGTGATTGAACCGCCAGATATTCAACAATACGCTGTTTAACTTCGTCCAGACCGTAATGGTCGGCATCCAGAATTTCTTGTGCCTTGTTCAGGTTAATGCTGACTTTGCTGGCTTTATTCCAAGGCGTATCTAAAATNNTTACGGAATTCAGACTCGGCTTTTTTACGCACGTGTTCCGGTAAATCCGCTTCTTCCAAACGACGTTCAATTTCAGCCACGTCATCTTCGGCACCGCCGTTCATGTCGGAAAGCTCGCGCTGAATCACCTTCATTTTTTCATTCAGGAAATATTCGCGCTGGTTTTTCTCCATCTGGCGTTTTACCGAATCATGCAAGGTTTGTTCAATCTGCTGTTCTTCAGACTGTTGCAACAAATAAGTCATGAGTTCAGTCAAATGTGCTTCAAAGTCATCGTGTTCCAGGAACTTTTGCTTGATATCTATGTTCAATGGCACACGAGTAGCCACAAAGAACAACAGTTGCAACAAGTCATCGATTTTATTTGCAGCAGTAATCAATTCACGTGCATTACGCAATTTTGCTTCCGCATATTGAGCAAACAAAGTTCGCAATTCTTGCACACGTGTTTCTTGAGCCTCAGATTCAACATTCACGGTCATTGGGCTGAGGGCATGTTCAGCTGATAGATATTCATCATTGTCGATGATTTTGACCAGTTTAGAACGGTGTAAGCCCTCAATGAGTACTTTTATACAGTTTTCATCATTTTCATGATTCACAACTTGCACAATCTTCGCGACAGTACCGTATTGATATAAGTTGTCGTGATCAATTTCTTCTGTAAGAGAATCTTGTTGTGCAACTACAAATACGAGATTGTCACTGTTACGGGCCACGTCAACTGCTTTGATCGATTTTTCACGACCTACGAATAACGCAATTTGCATATGTGGATAAACCACCACATCACGTAGCGCTAAAAGTGGTAATACACTTGGAACCTGTGTAGCTAAGGTTTCTTGATTCATAATAATTTCAGACATGGGCACTCCTAATGAGTAACAATGGTGTTGCCATATTTTTATAGTGAAGTGTATTTCAAAAATTACAAGGGCAGGCTAAATGAAAATGTATAAAAAATGAGTAAATGTGTGATTCTAAAGTGTTCCTGAGTGGTTAAAATGACAGTTTAACGTTTGAAAGATAAATATTTTGAAGGGGTCAGTAAGGCATCTAGCGGTTGATCCCAAGGTTCGCGAGTCAAACGCTGCTGAATCAACTGAAAATCATGCGCAATGCCCAGGCGGNNATGCCAAGAGGATGATATGAAAACTGATTGTTTCGGTATTGCTGTTGCGTAATCTCGACCCAGTGCAATTGCTGGTTCATGCTGCAAATCATGGGAAGATAAACGCTTTTACCCAGTTTGAAACAATATTCAATCATGTGTTGGGTACGAATTTCACCAAAGGCATTCAGATAGAGGCCGATTTTTTTGGCTTGCTGAAAAGATTTTAACCAGATCAGTTGCTGGAGTACTTTTTGTTGGGCCTGTTTTTGTTGAAAGTCGGTGACAGCTCTACGTTGATGTCGAAGTTGTTTGCGTAAAACTTTTAAATCTACTGACATCTTTTATTCGTTCCCAAAAAAATAGACAAATATTGATTCTAAAAGGAGTTTAACTGTTTTTCAGCTCTTTCAGAATCGGGCAACCGCTTTGATTTGTGGTCTTGCATTCATCCACCCAACTGCTTAAACGGGTTTTGAGCGCCTGCAATTCCTGAATTCTTTGATCAATTTTTTCCAGACGTTGCTCTATGACATGCCTCACCTGTTCACGATCATCCAGTTGAAGTTGCAGTAACTCCTGTATTTCACTGAGTTGCAAGCCTGCATCTTTGCCTTTTTGAATAAAGCTTAAGGTTTCAATGTCTTTATCATTGTAATAACGATAGCTCTGCGTGGATTCAGGTACGCGCATTAAACCGATGCGTTGATAATAACGAATGGTTTCGACATTTACATGACACTGTTTGGCTAGTTTTCCGATGGTGAGCATAAAATATCCCCAAATGACTTGACTCTGTACCTGGGTACAGACTTTATGCTAACACAATGCAAGAATAAAACAGGTGAGTCGGATGAATGAGCAACAAAAATCTTCCTGCTGTGCAAAACTGGATTCAGTCCTTGAAGTGGGGACAGTTGATCCGGTCTGTGGCATGAATGTGTCTGAGCATTCGGAACATGCTTTTGAATTTGAGGGGAAAAAATATTTGTTCTGTTGCCCTGGCTGCAAACAGAAATTTATCCATTCTCCTGAGCAATATCTTCAACAACAAAGCAAACCTGTTTCCGGCTGTGGCTGTGCCAGTAAAGCAGAAGTGGCAGCATTATCAAACTCATGCTGTGGCAGTCAAAAAGCTGAAGCAGAGCAATATATTGATCCGGTCTGTGGCATGACCGTGACAGATTTGTCTAAACCGCATACTGAATATTCAGGAAAAATTTATTATTTTTGCAATCAGGGCTGTTTGAATAAATTTCAGGCCAATCCTGAACAGTATCTAGAAAAAAATAAATCCAAACCTTCCGGTTGTGGATGTGACTCAACATCGAAAGCAGATGAAAAAAAGTCTTGCTGTGGTTCTCAGAAGCAGCAACCCGTAGCGCAATCATCAGGCTGTTGTGCAGGAAATAAAGCGCAAACCGTAGAGCAGGTAAGTGAAACAACAGTTGATCCCGTCTGTGGCATGCAGGTGAAAACCGATTCTAAATGGCATAGCCAGTTTGGATCACAGGATTATTATTTCTGTTCAGAAGGTTGTCTGACTCAATTTACCCAGCAACCAGAACAATATGTAAAAACTCCGCAAAAAGCATCTTCCTGCTGTGGTTCAACAGCAAAAGTCGCAGTTGAAGAAAAGAAATCCAGCTGCTGTGGCGGAACTCATCCTGCTTCAGTACAGAGTTCAGAGATCGATCCCGTGTGTGGCATGTCGGTGNNTTCGGGTAAAACTTACTATTTCTGCAATCCGTCCTGCATGGAAAAGTTTAAAGGCGACCCCGAGTTTTATTTGCTTCCGGCAGATCAGCGACCTGTACCGGAAGGTGCTGCTGACATGGATTATACCTGTCCGATGGATCCTGAAATTGTGCAGAAAGGACCGGGAACCTGTCCCATTTGTGGTATGGCTTTGGAGCCGATGCAACCGACCTTAAATGATGCACCCAATCCTGAGCTGGTCGATTTCAGCCATCGTTTCTGGATGACTTTGCCGCTGACTTTAATCGTCTTTGTATTGGCCATGGGTTCGCATATCCATGCTTTTATTCCGCAGCATATTCAGCCGTGGATTGAACTGGTTTTATCTGCTCCTGTCATTCTTTGGGCTGGGAAACCTTTTATTGAGCGTTGCTGGACATCCTATAAAACCCGTAACCTAAACATGTGGAGCCTGATTGGTGTCGGGGTGCTGGCGGCATTTATTTACAGTCTGGTGGCGACAGTTTTTCCATCCCTGATTCCAATGCAGGCCAAAACCGGTCATGGGGTCGCCGTGTATTATGAAGCGGCGTGTATGATTGTGTCCTTGAGTTTACTTGGGCAAATCATGGAACTGAAAGCACGTGCCAAGACAGCTGACTCGTTAAAGTCGTTACTGAAACTGCAACCGCATACTGCAAAACTGGTGCAGCATGATCAGGTAGTTGAGGTGGATATTGGTATGGTCAAGCAGGGCGATATCCTACAGATTTCTTCAGGGGACCAGATTCCACTTGATGGCATTGTGGTGGAAGTAANNGAAGGTAAAACCTATGTCGATGAAGCCATGATGACCGGTGAACCTGTTCCGGTGAAAAAAGAACATGATGACCGGGTGATTGGCGGTACGGTGAACCAGCAGGGCAGTATACGCATTCAAACCACGGCAGTCGGTGCTAATACAACTCTAGCGAAAATGATTCAAACCGTAGCCGAAGCACAGCGCTCCAAAGCGCCGTTGCAGCGTCTTGCCGATGTGTTTGCCAGATATTTTGTGGTGATTGTTTTAGCCATTAGTGTGTTGACCTTTATGGCCTGGATGGTGTTTGGCAAAGCACAGTTTGATCTGGCGCTGATGTGTGCGGTAGCTGTACTCATTATTGCCTGTCCATGCGCATTAGGGCTGGCAACGCCAATGTCTGTGATGGTAACCACAGGACGGGCAGCACAAAAAGGCGTGCTGTTTAAAGATGCAGAAGCGATTGAGGCTTTAAGTAAAGTCACGACTTTAATTGTCGACAAAACCGGGACCTTGACTGAAGGTAAACCGAGCCTGAAGGAGATTAAGCTGCTTTCAGATAATGCATCGCAAGTGCAAGTGGAACAATGGATTGCCTCGATTGAACAGTATTCAACCCATCCGATTGCACAGACTTTAACCAAGCTTGTTCCGCATGAGCAACTGCTGAAAGTCAGTAATTTTGAAGATGTCACCGGTTTTGGAGTGAAAGGGCAAATTGATGATCAAACTCTCTATGTAGGCAGTCAAAAACTACTGGATCAACTGGGTTTAAAACTAGGTAGAGCAACGCAGGAAAAGCTCGATCAGCAACGCTCTACAGGAAATGTGATTAGTTTCTTGGCCAATGAACAGCAAATTTTGGCTTATATCTCGATTCATGATGCGATTAAACATAATGCCCATCAAGTGATAGATCAACTGATTGCCGACGGCGTTGAAGTGGTGATGGCAACTGGTGACCATGAGCAAAATGCAAAACTGGTTGCAGTTGAGCTGGGAATTCAGCAGGTCTATGGCAACTGTACCCCNNATGAAGCAGAACCTGGCATTTTCCTTTGTCTATAACGGCTTGGGTGTACCTGTTGCGGCAGGAATTTTTTATCCTCTGACCGGATGGCTATTGACCCCGATGCTAGCCGCAGTTGCCATGTCGCTGAGTTCTTTGTCTGTGGTGATTAATGCCCTGCGTTTGCAAAAGTCTGAATAACTGAACCTGTAAAGGAAAGTGATAAACCCAAGATGAAAATCTTGGGTATTTTTTGCATAAAATATTGATGAATAGAGTGGGGGTGATGAAATGAAATTTAAAAATGAAAATTTTTTAAAATGTAAATTAGATGAATAAGTATGGGAATAAATATGTCTGAGACTAATAAGAAAAAACACTCCGAAGATGCCGCTGCATGTCGTTACCCTGAACCCGAAGAAGTTCAAGGTGGACGCGACGCATACTTGCTGGGTTTCCCATTCGAAGATGGGCATACACTCTAAATATGCAGAACACAATCCGTAGATTTAAGTATCGGCAGGGATATAGACTCGCTGGCGAACACCTCAGAGATAGAGTAAGTATAACCAATAATGAGGTATTGGCAAATCCTCAGTGTTCAACAACTGTAAAGTTAAATCCTAAATGATGATTGTTTATGCAATTTAAATCAGAAATTAAACCAAATC
>DKLL01000129.1:0-5442 GCA_002455755.1 Acinetobacter sp. UBA6641 | reverse complement strand
GGATGGGCAAGTTGCTGAATTTCTTGCGCATGCTGGTCTTGAGCTGTGCCTAAAATAGACAGGCGCTGAATAATGGCTTCAACTTTAGCCTTGGCATGTTCATTTTTTTGTAACAATCTTTCACGTTCCTGCTGCAAACCCTGAATTTCCTGTTGAGCCAGGCGCTGTTCATTTTGCATTTTTTCTTTAATGATACGTAATTCATTACGTTCAGCGAGAATTTCCTGAAAACGGTTTTTAAGATCGGTACAGCTTTTTTCCAGACGGCTATAACGGTCAGCTAAAGAAGCTGCATCGGTATTCAATTGCTTGAATTGCGATTGGGTTTCGTTTAATTGCTCGCTCAGATTATCTATTTCTTCTTGTTTCTGGGTAATAATGCCATTTTTTTGCACAATTTGGGCATGATGGTGCTCGTTGGAATCTGCTTTGGCAGCATTGAGGGCATCATTTTCACTTTTAAAATGCGCAAGCCGCGTTTTTAAAACGCCAATATGCGCCTGTAGACGCTGTAATTCTTCTAACATATCGTAGTCGCACAGTATCGCAAACAAAGGTAATATATACGAAGTATAGAGATTGGATAAACGAATGCAAGACGATATTTCAGGTTGGTCGGAATGGCACCACAATTTTTCAAAAATTGAAGAGATTTCAAGCCCAAGTGAGTTACATGGGCTACTAACAGGTATTGTTTGTGTTACTCAGGCACCGACATCGGATGAGTGGCAACAAATTTTAGCGACCCTTGAAATTCCGGCGCTAGAGCAGCAGGTTCTAGAGATATTAGCCGATGAAGCGGAAGATATTGCCCATGCCTTATCTGAAGATGAACTCGACTATTTACCTTTGCTCCCGGATGATGAACATGTACTTGCCGATCGTGTACAAGCCTTGGCGGACTGGTGTGCTGGTGTGGTATTGGGATTTGGTCTGGCCTCAGGACATATCCGTCCGGATGAAATGGAACTGATTGAACATCTGCAGGATGTTGCAGCAGTCGAGTTTGATGAATCGGATGATGACGAAGAAGGTGAGCAAAGCTATCAGGAACTTTACGAATTTGTGCGCCTGATTCCTGTGAGCCTGTCATTGGGACGTAAAAAAGTGGAAATTGCAGAAACCCCATTGCTGCAAAATATCCAGCCGCAACTGCAAAAAAATAACGTTACTGAAACCAGCAGTGTTGTTGAAATGTTTACACCGCATCGTCCGAGCTAGTTCGGGCGACTGGGTTTAAAAAACAGGCCATTTAACCGGCCATTTAAAAGTGATCACCTACTTATAAAAGACAAAAGTACATTTAATGATGAAACTGACTCAAGCAGATTTTAAGGAACGTCGCGACCGCCTGGCAGAAGAAATGGGTCCGTACAGTATTGCGATTATTGCCACCAGTCCGGTTGCCCTGCGTAACCGCGATGCAGACTATAAATTCCGTGCAGACAGCAGTTTTTTCTATCTGACTGGCTTTGCAGAACCTGAAGCCGTAGCAGTGATTGAGACGTTTGAGTCGATTGATGAAGGTTATACCTATTGTCTGTTCTGCCGTGAACGTAACCGCGAAATGGAAATCTGGAATGGTTATCGTGCCGGTGTCGACGGTGCAGTGGATGATTATGAGGCGGATGAAGCCTATGCCATCGATCTGCTGGATGAAGAAATTATCGAGAAACTGCTTGATAAACAAAAACTGTTCTATCGGATTGGTCATCAGGCCGATTTTGATGCCCGTGTGGCGAAATGGATTGCCAAAGCCAATGGTGAATCACGTAAAGGGACTTCTGCACCTGCACAAGTGATTCAACTCGATCGCATTGTCGATGAAATGCGTCTGCATAAATCCGAACAGGAAATTAAGTTGATGCAACTTGCATCCGATATTTCGGCAGAAGCGCATACCCGTGCCATGCAAACCGTGAAACCGGGCATGATGGAATATGCACTGGAAGCAGAGTTGAATTATATCTTTGGTCAAAATGGCTGCCTGCCTTCTTATAACAGTATTGTCGGTGGTGGTGCCAACGCCTGCATTTTGCATTATGTGGAAAATGACAAAGAACTGAAAGATGGTGATCTGGTACTGATTGATGCGGCCTGCGAATATCAATTGTATGCTTCAGACATTACCCGTACTTTTCCGGTTAATGGCAAGTTTAGCCCTGAACAAAAAGCCTTGTATGAACTGGTTTTAAAAGCACAGCTTGCAGCGATTGATGCAGTACGTGTTGGCAATTCCTATAAAGAACCGCACAATGTGGCAGTACGCATTCTGGTTCAGGGGCTGTTGGATTTGGGCCTTATGCAGGGTGATATTGAGGAAATTATTGAAAAGGAAACTTTCCGTCAGTTCTATATGCACGGCACCGGCCACTGGTTGGGTATGGATGTGCATGATGTCGGTTTATACAAACAGGATGGAGAATGGCGTGCCTATGAAGAAGGTATGGTAGTCACTGTAGAACCGGGGTTATACATTGCGCCCGATGATGAAACTGTTGATGCCAAATGGCGTGGTATTGGTATCCGGATTGAAGACGATGTGATCGCTACCGAAAATGGCCCACTGGTGCTCACTAAAAATGTAGTAAAAACCGTAGCAGATATTGAAGCATTGATGGCAAAAGTGAAATTAGCCTAAGCGATTGTGATATTAAAAATGCCGGTTATATTATCGGCATTTTTAATTACGTTTATCGCGAATAAGTCAAATAAAACGCACCAGATTAAAAATTACAATCTATAAAATCACACTAATTCAACACAAGAAATCTGTTATTAGCATCAAAGCAACATATTAAATCTGCTTTCTTTCCCATAATTTCTTTGATCCTTAAATAAATTAAAGAACATTGGGAGAAAAATGATGAGATTAAATACGATCGACTGGATTGCTTACGCTTTGGCGATTATTGGTGGCATCAACTGGGGCTTAGTTGGTGCATTTGACTTCAATTTGGTCTCTGCAATCTTTGGTGAAATGAGCACCTTATCTCGAATTGTGTATGTCCTAGTGGGGTTATCTGCACTTTACTTAATCTATACAGGAACTAAGCTAGGTAAATCAGTACATCATGAGCCTCAGACCAGAGTTGTGCGTTAATGACCAACCAGAAACCTGTTTAGATCTGCATAAGACTGATTTTTATAATTGATATTATTGGCTTATTTTGCTGATCTAATTCTGGTAAACGGAGCTTTAGCTCCGTTTTTTATGAGTATTGGTAAAGCTTGTATATAAATTTATCTTCAGGTTGAAGCTAATGGCCGAAATTTCCCTACCCTGTTATTTCACTTATAATCCAATCACTAATTGATTATAAAAATGAAAATCTTTGAGGTAATATAAAATCAATTATGATTAGACGTATCTAGACTTTATAGATACCACAGATAAGGATCAAAGCATGCAGCAAGAAGTCATCATTGTCGGTGGTGGGATGGTGGGCTTAAGCCTCGCACTGATGTTGGCGAAAACCAAAATTGCCGTGAAACTCTTAGAAGCAATCAAATACCCAAATTATGACGATGCTCATCTTGCACCTTATCACTCCAGTTTTGATGCCCGTAATAGCGCATTGTCTCGTCGCACGGTGCAGATTTATCAAGAACTTGGTTTGTGGAATGCCTTGCAGGAACATGCCACACCTATTTTAGAGGTGAATATTACCGAGCAAGACAGCTTTGGTAAGGCGCGTTTAAAAGCAGAACAGGAAAAAGTCGAAAGTTTTGGTCAGGTCATTGAAAATGCCTGGTTGGGTCGTGTGCTGCTCACGGAAGTGCGCAAGCAGCCATTAATTGAACTGATTGATGGCGTACAGGTGACTTCATTAACGCAAGATGCCGAGTTGGCTTATATCGAAGCACAACGTGGCGAAGAAACCTTATCTTTACAGGCAAAACTGCTGATTGCTGCCGATGGCCGTGATTCATTCTGCCGTAAAGCTTTAGGCATTGGTGCCTCGGAGCATGATTATGATCAGGTTGCTATTGTCACTACAGTGCAAACCTCTAAACCGCATAATCATATTGGTTTTGAACGCTTTAGTCCGCTTGGCCCTCTAGCATTATTACCACTACCAGGTGAATACCGCCGTTCAGTGGTTTGGCCGGTGAAAAAAGGTACTGAAGGCGAGTGGTTAGGCGAAGAAAATGATCAGCATTTCTTGGATGCCTTGCAACACACCTACGGTGATCGTGCAGGTAAATTCCAGAAAACAGGTCGCCGTTTCAGCTTCCCACTCTCACAGGTGCTGGCTGAAAAACAGGCGGTCGGTCGTGTAGTCCTGATGGGGAATGCAGCCCATACCATTCATCCGGTTGCAGGCCAGGGCTTTAATCTGTGTATGCGAGATGCTTATGTTCTGGTGCGTTATTTAACCGAACAAGTCGCACAGCAAGCTGACTTGGGTGATGCAGCAATGCTGCAAGACTATGAAAAATCACGTCTGACCGATCAGCAACGTGTGATTAAATTCTGTGATTCGGTGGTGCGTGGTTTCAGCAATGCGAATCCTGTTCTCAAATTTATTCGGAATACTGGCTTGATCGCTTTTGAGACCATTCCGGGGATTAAACCTCTGGTGGCCAACTATGCCATGGGGTTAAAAGCATGAGTCAAGTTCAATCAGATATTTTAGATGCTGTGATTATTGGTGGCGGTCTGGTCGGTGGCCTGACTGCATTATTATTGGCCCAAGGTGGGGTGCAGGCAACTGTACTGGATGCTGCTCCAATCCTGGATGCCGAGAAAACCAAAAATGTTGCCAACTCCCGGGTTTTGGCACTCAGCCAGGCAACCATTCATTTATTGAAAACGGTGGGTGTCTGGGAAAAGCTTGCCCGTCAGATGCCCTATAGCGGTATGCAGGTCTGGAATAAGAATGGCTATGGCGAAATTAATTTTGGCCAGGCTTCAATAAAAACGCCGTCTGCCGATCAGGCCTTGGGTTCGATGGTGGAACCCAGTATTTTGAATCTTGCGATTCAGCAAAAAATGCTGGAGCAACTTGAGGATTATCGTACACAGGTCAAGGTCACCTGTGTAGAGCAGGGTATTGCAGGAGTTTGGCATATTCATCTGGCAGACGGTACCCAATTAAAAACCAGACTGCTGATTGGCGCGGATGGTGCAAACTCCTTTGTCCGTGAACAGGCCTTTATTGATCTGGATATTCTGGACTATAAACAGGCCGGTTTGACCTGTGCCATTCGAACTGCTCAGCCACATCAACATGTAGCCCGTCAGATTTTTCTGGAAACGGGACCTTTGGCCTTTTTACCGATGGCCAGTTTAAAGCCGGAACAGGACGGCTATTGGCAATCGATTGTCTGGACATTGCCAGATGATTATGCAGAAGACTATGCAGCTTTAAATGATACTGATTTTACTGCGTTGCTTACGCGTGAAAGCCATCATATGCTGGGCGAAGTTCTAGAGGC
>DKLL01000241.1 GCA_002455755.1 Acinetobacter sp. UBA6641 | reverse complement strand
CAACAGAAATTCCGTGTTGATTAAATTGTTCTTTAGCCTGATCTAAGATGCCCTGAATCGAAGCTCTCGCTTTATTAAAGTAATCTTGCGCAATTTCTGTACTATCGATGAGTTCAACTGAAATAAAAGGATCAATAGTAAGCGCATATACTAAAGTGACTTTACTGTTAAACGCTTTAGCAAGGCTTGCAGCATGGTTAACCGCAATAAGTGAAGTAGGAGAACCATCGACTGGAACTAAAATATGGTGATAACTCATATATTGCTCCTTATTGTCTTATGACAATATTTATTGTTGAAGAACCTAAGCTTGTTATCGTTATGGTGTAAGCGTCCGCTGAACCCCATGCCTATTTTTTAATTTGAGTTGGATTTCCAGCGATGTGGCAGTAATTCTTCTATTTGGGTCGCTTTATGCGTCGGCAGCCTTTTCAGCACATCACTTAAATAGGCATACGGATCCAGCCCATTCAGCTTTGCTGACTGGATTAAAGTCATGATATTGGCTGCTCGTTGGCCACTGCGCAGCGAACCTGCAAACAACCAGTTCTTACGGCCCAATGCCCAGGGACGCATTGAGTTCTCTGCCCAGTTATTGTCAATGGGTAGATTGCCATCATCCAGATAGCGGCTTAAGGCTGGCCAACGCTTCAGACTGTAATTGATCGCCTTGGCGGTTGGAGAACTCGATGGCACCGTCAGATAATGTTGGTTGAGCCATTCATACAGTTGTTGCATCACCGGTTGGCTGTGCTGTTGTCGGTATTCGCGGCGGTGTTCTGCTGTACTATCGGTCTTTTTCCTGAGTTCTGCTTCTATGGCATACAGTTTCTGAATCAGCACTAATGCCTGTTCAGCGATCTGACTTTTCCCAGTCACATGTAGCTCATGGAATTTACGACGTGCATGCGCCATGCAGCCCACCTCAATGACATCGCCTGATTTAAAGCGTGCTTTATAACCACTGTAATCATCACAGACCAGATGGCCCTGCCAGCCATTCAGGAACTCTTCTGCATGCTGACCTGAACGGCTATCCTGAAAGTCATAGATCACCGCTTGAACTGGATTGTACTGTGTGGTGGCATAGGCCCAGACATAACATTTCTTCGGTTTTTTCTCATTCTCACCCATCCGCATAATGGTGACCGGCGTTTCATCGGCATGGATCACCCGCTGTTGCAGCACCACCTGTTTTAAGGCATTGGCCAGAGGTTCCAGTTCCACACCGCAGCGACCAATCCAGTCAGATAAAGTAGATCTGGACAGATCAATGCCCGCCCGCTGATAGATCAGGCGCTGACGGTACAGCGGCAAATGATCGGCATACTTCGATACCAGCACATGGCTGAGCAGTTCAGGTGAAGCAATGCCTTTATCAATCACATAGGCGGGCATCGCTTGCTGAGTCAGGGTGTCACACTGATCACAGACCCATTTGCCACGCACATGCTGTTCCTTATAGAACTGTGCCGGTCTGAAATGCAGTTTTTCACTGATATCTTCGCCGATACGACGTAACTGGCAGCCACAACTGCATTGGGTTGATGCAGGTTCATGCTCAATACGGATGGTGTGTAAATGATCCGGCAGCAGTCGACGTTTAGGTTTGTTGACTGTGGCTTTCTCTGTCGCTGCATCGGTTTTATCTGCATTCAGCCGCTCCAGTTCCAAATCAACTGCTGCGATATCCTCTTCAACCGCTTCGTCCCACAGATGGATTTGTTTTGCGGTGAGATGTTCGTTTTTACTGCCAAATTTGTGCTGTTTAAATAGTGCGAGCTCATGCTCGTATTTTTGCGTGAGAATGGAAAGATGTTGAACTTTGGCATCCAATTGCTGGTTTGATTTTTCTAACTCTTGATTTGATTCTGCCAGAGACTGATGCTGCATTGCCAACTGTCTGGTGAATTCCAGCAGTTGTTCATGGGTCAGTTGGCTTAAGTCAGGCAGCGTATTCATGACCGCAGTATGCCTGAGGTCATGAGAAGAATGAAATAGAACGTTTGGAGAATAGCAGAATGGAACAGTCTGGTTTAAAGCATCGTCACCACCTGCTGTCGTCCAATGCGCTGCCAAGGTAAACCCTGGATCAGTGCCTGTAACTGTTCCGGACTGATCGCCATGCTTTCACCCTGGTGAACCTGCGCCCAGTGGAATTTTCCCTGTTCCAGCCGCCGGGCACACAGCCAGATGCCCAGTCCATCATGTACCAGCACTTTCATGCGATGGCCACGTTTATTACAGAACAGGTAAGCACAATGCGGTTTGATGTAGCCAAAGGCTCTCACCACCTGAGCCATGACAATATCCATCCCTGCTCGCATATCCAGAGGTTGGGTAGAAAGCCAGATTTCATCAATGCGGATCATGTTGCAAGTGCCTTGAGTAATTCTGCTAAAGCAGATATTTCTGATACTTGCCATTTCAAGCCAATTTCTGCTTTTGAGTGGGGTAAAGTAATTTGAACCTTTAACATGTTAGTAGGAGTAGGATCTAATGGTGCAGAGCAAGATAAGGCAATAAATGCAGGTTTATTCGGTAGTGGTGAGCGATCATTCCCTGGCTTAGCATCAATTAAGCGAATCCATTTGGATACAAGATTTGTATTCAATCCATGTTGCAAAGCGACCGAAGCAATTGAAACGTCCGGTGCTTTACAAGCCTGAACGATCTGCTGTTTAAATTCAGCACTGTATGTTCTTCGTTTTTTCGCAAGAGATGCGATGGATGTCTGGTGATTTGTAGTCATAAATTTTAGTCCCCACTTGTTTTTAAGTGGGGACTAAATTAAGGCTTATAGGATGAATTCAGAAGGTGTGTTCAGCGGACGCTTACGAAAAAATGGGGTTTCGTGAAACAGGAAATATTTTTAATGAAGACAAGTTGTTTATTTATTCTTTTTGTACAGAGAATTCTCAACTTGAAGTTTATATAGATGATAATGGAATGATCTCAGAAATTAATAGATTTAACCAGAATCTAAATTATAAAGCTAAAATTCCACTAAACATTTTAGGTCTTAACTATTTGATGACACAGGTTTTCTATGATCTTTGCCGGTTAAATCTTAGTAATGTCCAGTTAAATTCTGATCATCAACTACTAATTGGTAAGATACTTAACATAAGCTCTCCATTTAAGGAGTTAGACTCTTTAACTTATGATGATCTACC
>DKLL01000169.1 GCA_002455755.1 Acinetobacter sp. UBA6641 | reverse complement strand
ACGGTCAGAAAAAATTCCCAGTACGATTCCACCCAGTGGGCGCATAAAGAATCCAACGGCAAAAATTGCAAAGGTTGCAAGTAAGGATGCGGTTGGATCATCTGACGGGAAAAATTGTTTCGCGAAAAATACCGCAAAAGTTGCGTAAATCGTCCAATCGAACCATTCAATGGCATTGCCTACAGTTCCTGCAAGAATAACCTTCTTTTGTGATACATTTCCTTGAGTGGACATTGTGTTTTGCATTTTAGACTCATCCATAAGCGTCTCATTTAATATTTAGACATAAATAAATTATTTATTTTATTTTCTAGACATAAATTTAGACTATAATTAGTTTTTAGACAAGTCAATCATCATGAGTGAATTTTTTAGTCTCGACGAAATCGATATAACATGTATCAAAGCCTTAATCTCCAATCCAAGAGGATCATGGCGTGAACTGAGTCAGATCAGCGAAGTCCCTGAAAAAAAACTTTCACGACGTCTCAGTAAATTGTTGGATGAACAGGTTATACGCACTGCTATTGAATTGAATCCTGTAATTGCCAATAAAGGCTACACCGTTCATGTATGGATCAGTGTGAAGTTTGGGAAAGAAAAAGAAGTTGCGCAATTTTTTGCAAATCGACCAGAAGTCCGAATAGTCTTTCTCATCACAGGACTTGCCGATATTTTCCTCGAAATCGGCTTGGAAAAACCAGCCGATCTTTCCGTCTGGATGCATGACTTTGTCACTCAGATCCCTGATATCAAAACGGTAGAAACACAAGCTGTGTTAAAACCATTTACCTGGGCCAGCAAACCTAAGGCTTTAGAAGGCCACATCGATAAAAGAGCCAGTTTTAGATCCTTGAGTGAAACAGAATTAAAACTCATTCACTTGCTTTCAATCGATGGCCGTTCATCTATCAAAAGTCTGGCTGAACAAATTGAATTAAGTGAACATAAAACTCAGAAATTACTCAATGACTTATTGGAAGAAGGTATTTTCAATATTCGAGTCGATGTAGAACCGAGTTTGATGGGGTTTAAATCAGAGGCCATTATTTTGATCAAAGCCCGACCAGATGCAGCGAATAAAATTGCCAATACCTTGTCAGAAATTAAAAATACGCGTTGCTTGTTTGGTATTAGTGGAGATTCCCAATTCTTCTGGCATGTGCTCTGCAACGATTTAAGTGATTTATGGAAATTAATTACTGAAGATTTAGGCAATTTTGAGGGTATTCAATCTTGCAATACCAATATGGTGACACTGGCTTTAAAACGCGCTGGTTTTATGCGTAAAGTCAGTAGCGCACAATTATTTTCTACTCCAGATTAATTCCTGCCACACGTCATCTGAGAATTCAAAGAATAAAAAAGCCCCGCACCAGCGGAGCTTTTTTATACCGGATCTTATTTTNNCCCGTTGACCAGAGCAGCTCCGCAATTTCATTGCCATTAAAATAAACCGTCGCCTTGAGTGATTCAGGCTGATTCTGTTTCACCTCCACCACCTGGTTATAACTGTCGGTAATTTTTAAAGTTCCTTCAGTCGGCAGATGTTTATAGTTATCTAATACCATTTCCTGCATCTTAAATGGAGTCGTGGTATCAAAATTAAAACTATAACGGAAGTCTGCCAGATAAGGCTGACCGATAACCAGACCTTTACTAGTTAATGTACGGGTCCCATTACTGCCACTGCCATAATCATCTACCAAGCTATAGCTATAATTTCGTACCTGAAGATATTCTTTACTATTCGGATTAAAAGTCGTGCCACCCGCAGGTGAAGTCTGATCTTCCGTAATGCGTTGGAACTCCAGCTGGTCAATTTTATAAGTTTCTGATTTACCAGATGGAGTTTTGGTTTTGCTATATACAATGCTGCCTGAAATTAAATAGTCATCTTTTAAATTAAAATCAACATTCGAACCATAACGTACATTGGTAAAAGTTAAAGTCGTGGTATCACCATTAACCGTCTGAGTAATTGTAGAACCTTTACGGTAGGTTTTATCCAGAATCACACAGTTATCTTTATTGTCTTTTAATTTTAGCGTTTTTACCGCATTGGTAGTGCTTACTTCAGCACATAACACGTTCGGATATTTAATACTATTTATACCCAGGTTATAAATCTGCACAATACGAGCCGTACGTCCATACGGATAATCCCCAAAAGTTTCTCCAATCATATGACCAAGCGCACTGTTATAATCCGTATCATTGCTGGTATCACCGGTAATGGAGTCTTTAATTTTATCCAGGATCTTCTGGTCTTCAAATGGCACAAACTCATCTGACAGCTCTGGAGAAATTGTCTCGTTAGGCACATTCGGTGGCGTGCTTACCGATGGATTACCGGAATCAGACCCACTTCCTCCACCTCCACAAGCGCTCAATAAACCCGAGATAAACGCAACTCCAAATAATGTGGTTTTCTTTTTCATGACATTGTATTCCCTAAATTTTATTTACATTTTTATTGAATAAGAAAATTGATATTTACCGTATAAAAAACAATTCAATGAGACTTCATCATTTTGTCTACTTCTTTTATTGCCTTGCCCTATATAACATTGATTAAATAATAGTAATTAAAGTCAAAAATTTTTCTGTAATTTTAATGTATATTTCCAACAATATTGGCAATTTATCAGCCTTTTAATTTAAACCTGCTTACTTAACTCAACCAGCGACTATTCAAGCTTTGCAAATATTTTTGCCTCCAAATCTCTTACACCCATATTTATATGATTTGTAACTTTAAGCTTAAAAGTTCATCAAAATGATCTAGGCTAGGAAAAATAATGCATCCTAGGTTTCTGCTTTTCTAAAGGAAAGTGCAATGAAAGATGATCATCGAAACGACAATATACCGCGACGAAATTCCAGAGTTTTCTCAAAAAGTTTTGACTATTCTTTAGATTTTAAAAACATCAACTTTCGAAAACGCCCCGAATTGTATCGAATTGGGCGTGGTGAACAAGGCGTTTTATTGGTTGAACCTTACAAGTCAGAAATACTTCCCTTCTGGCAATTTGCAGATCAGGAAAAAGCCCAGAAAAGTAGTGAAAAAATCTACGAATTGTTTTTAAGTTATCTAGATAAAAATGATTTCGTTGGCGCAGATATGGCCAGAAAATTTCTGCAAATGGGTTATACGCGTGCGCGACGCTATGCCAATCATAAAGGGGGTAAAAAATATAAAGGAGCTGTTCCTGCGGATAAAAAAGGCCTAAGTGGCTCACATGGACGGGATGAATTACCTTATAGTGCGGAAGATCAAGTGAAGGCTGCCGCTGCCCAAATTTTCAAGCAAAAATGGAACCAAGCCAAGACAAATACCAGATATCTTGACTTAAAAGACCAATTTAATCAGTTTATTGAGAAAAACAGTTCAAAGTCATCCTAACCAATTCTATGCTTCAGACTTGAGTTGCCGTTTATGCTCAAACATTTTTTTATCTGCTTCTGCAGCTGCTTTAAACAGTCCTTGAGCAGGTTGTCGCATGGCAACACCAATCGCCGCATCAATCCTTGCTTGTGTTAAAGCTTGCTCAAGCCGCTTCAACAGCACTTCTGTCCCTAATTCATCACTTTCTACATTTAGAATTACAAACTCATCCCCTCCTAAACGTGCCACAATATCATTGCTACGTGCAGTATGTTTGAGTACCTGTGCCGCCTGCTGAATCAGCTTATCTCCCTGATCATGTCCCAGACTGTCATTCACTTTTTTAAGATCATTAAGATCGATAAAAAAAACTGCAGCAGGATGTCCGTAAAGCTTACAGCGCTCTTCTTCCGCAGTGAGCAATCTTTCCCATGCGCGGCGGTTATATAAGCCTGTCAATTCATCCCTTAAAGCTTCAGCTTCTAAACGCTCATGCTGACGAATGTGTTCATTTTGACGAAGTTCAGCCTGAAGGATGTTGCTCAACAAATGACCAAATAACTCAATCAGTTCTACGTCCTGAATAATGTTTTCAGATTTCTCTTGAGGATCAATCGCACAAAGTGTACCGAACAAGCTGCCATCTTCATGGACAAGTGGTTGACCAATATAAGATTTAATACTGACTTGCTGGTTAATGGGTGCAGTGGAATATAAAGGAATGTCTTCTGATCGAGGAGCAATTTTAGGACCTTTACCGGCGATCATATGAAAACAAAAAGAATCTGCCCACTGAAATACTTGTCCTGGGTGCACATTATAACCGTGGTCTTCACTCTGAAGCACAATCCAGTCTTTACCTTCTACTCGGGTAATCATCCATAAATTAAATCCGAAACGTTTATATAGAAACTTAAGAACAGCTTGACCAGCCTCTTGAAAGCTTCTGAAATTTATATTATCCATCCGAATAAACCTATGCCGACCATCTCAAAAATTATTTGTTTGTAGAGTTTAGAATATTTTTCTGCAATTATTAGAACTTATCATGAATATAAAATCTAGTGATATCAATTCATTCTTTATAAACTTTTAAATTAAAAAGAGGCTAAACGCCACTACTGTCCCATAATTTGAATTTTATTTCAGCATCGAATCAATATAATGACATTTTATGTTTAAACATTTGATATTTATTTATATTCATATTTATTTTTCACAGCCTTATCTTTCCGTTAAAAATTCAAGTCACTTTGTGGAGGCTGAACCCTACTTTTGACAGACCAGAATGAGAACTCACAATATATTTTGAGTGCGCAAAAAAATCTTTATTCCCGATACACAAGATCCTGAGCCAGTTTTAAACACTGCTTTAAAACGCAGTGCAAGACATGGGGGAATCTGTAGCATCCTTGCCACAGTCACACATTTAACACCTGAGGAATTCAACGATAGGACAGCAGTGTAAACGTCTCTTTTTTTTATAATCTAATCATTTTAAGCCTGGGTTGGTTAGTTCGGTCATCGGCCAGCGTGGGGTTGTGGTTACCGACAATCCATCCTGTTGTCCGGCCTTCAAACGCTGATAACCGGCAAAGGCGATCATGGCGCCATTATCGGTACATAAAGCAGGTTCAGCATAATAAACCTGTGCCTTAATCTTGGCCAAGTCTGCTTCTAAACGTTCACGTAAGCGCTTGTTGGCACTTACACCACCCGCAATCACCAAACGTTTTAAACCGGTTTGTTTCAAGGTTTTCACCGATTTTTTAACCAGCGTATCTACCAGTGCTTCCTGGAAAGATGCAGCAATATCGGCTTCGCGACCTTGACCTTCTACTTTTTTCAACTGAATGGAAACAGATGTTTTTAGACCGCTGAATGAAAAGTCCAGACCTTGATGTAGCATTGGACGTGGAAAATCAAAAGCTGTGGCATCACCCTGTTCTGCAAGACGTGAAATATTTGGGCCACCCGGATAAGGTAAACCCATCATTTTTGCGACTTTATCAAAGGCTTCACCTGCGGCATCATCAATCGATTCACCGAGCAGTTCATATTGGCCAATGCCATGGGCTGCCATGAGCTGGGTATGCCCTCCAGAAACCAATAAAGCGACAAACGGAAATTCTGGCGGAGTTTTAGACAACAGTGGCGCAAGCATATGACCTTCCATATGATGCACACCAATAGCCGGTTTATTCAACGCGAACGCCAGGGTGCGACCGAACAATGCACCGGTCATGAGTGCACCCATCAAGCCGGGACCACGTGTATAGGCCACTGCATCAATTTGTGATTTTTTTATATTACTTTCTTCAAGCAACTGATTGATTAAAGGAATTAACTTGCGCACATGGTCGCGTGAAGCCAGTTCCGGTACCACTCCGCCATATTCGGCATGCAGTTTAATCTGACTATATAGCACCTGTCCTATTAAGCCGACTTCACTGTCATAGAGTGCTAACCCAGTTTCATCACAAGAAGTTTCCAAGCCCAGAACGATCATTAAACTGCCTTTTACCCGTATCTAAATATTGCTAAAGCTATTATAGACTTGTGATATGAGATGTAAATGAGTAAAATACTGTCCTTCACTTGTGATCTAAGGCAATCGTGCCGTAGATCTTATCCATAACTTAATGAGGATTCTTCATGCCACAAGTTAAATTGAAAGAAGGCGAACCAGTAGACGTAGCTATCCGTCGTTTCAAACGTTCATGCGAAAAAGCGGGTGTTTTAGCTGACGTTCGTAAACGTGAATTCTATGAAAAACCAACTCAAGAACGTAAACGTAAAAAAGCTGCTGCTGTTAAACGTTACCAAAAGAAATTGGCTCGCGAATCGGTTCGCACTACTCGCCTTTACTAAGATTAATTTGTGATTGACTGTCTGGACTAAATAAATGACTACTTTAAAAAACCAAATAACTGAAGTTTTGAAAGCAACGATGCGTGCTAAAGAAATGGATAAGTTAACGGTAATACGTGGTCTACAGGCAGCAATTAAGCAAATCGAAGTCGATGAGCGCAAAGAACTTGACGACGCTCAAGTTCTTGCGGTCATTGAAAAGCAAATTAAACAACGTAAAGAATCGATCAAAGCCTTTGAAGGTGCTGGTCGAGATGATTTAGCTAGTAAGGAACAAGCCGAAGTTGAAGTGTTATCTCAATTTCTACCAGAAGCTATGACTGAGGAAGAGCTTGATTCTATCATTGCGCAGACGATTACTGCTCAAGAAGCTACTAGCATGAAAGATATGGGTAAGGTGATGAATTCTCTGCGTCCGCTCATAGCCGGGCGCGCCGATCCTGCACAGGTTTCAGCTAAAATTAAAGCAAAACTTGGCTAATCCCCCACTGTTAAAATCATTCTTTAACGTTGAACTGCCTTTATGCAAAGACAGTTCCAATGTTTTACCCTAATCCCTCATAAATAATTTGTATTATTTCAGCTCACACTGAATATTATATTTTTTCAAGATCAGCATTTCTTTTGATGACATGACTTGATTCATCACATCTTGCCGGGTCATTTGTCTAAATTGCCGGTCCAAAGACTCCCTGTTCTGATCTGCCGCCTGATATAACCGATCTATATAACGGCCCACAATTGCACAGTACTGTATTTGCTGCTGGGGCGTAAAGCTTGTCTGTTGCGCATTTAGACTGCTAAAAAAGTTTCTGCTATCCTGCTTGTACTGCGCTGAGATTTGTTCCACTACTGCGACATATTGCTCCACACCTGCAAAAGCTGTATTTAAGCCAACATACCCCAATAGCGATAAAGCCAATAATATTTTTTTCATAGACCGTTTCTGTTCATTATTTAAAATTCACAAGGTATAAAGATTATCACAAGCCGAATCAGTTCAGCTGCAGATTTTATTCATCGATGTGCAGAAAATCAGGTTTATATTGAATATAGGCGTGTTCAGAAGGCGCAGGTAAATGACCTTGGGTGACCGTTCCCAAACGTAAACGGATAATGCCGGGTAAATCTACACGATATGAATAAATCGGACTAGCGCATTCCTGACAAAAAACCCGGGCTTTATTCGGGCTATGGAAATATTCTTTTAGAAATTTAAGTCCAGTGGTAATTTCAAATTTTGATTGCTGTAATGGACTGTTCCAGGCAAAGATGGAGCCTTGCGCCATTTGACAATCTTTACAGTAACAAATGATGGTTTTTTCAATCTGACCCTCATAACGATACTTTACTCTTCCACATAAGCATTGACCTTCTAGCATGTGTCACTCCTTGTTTTTATTATGACTGCAAGCTCATATACGATTAAATTCTGAGTTGTCGCTCTTTTTGCATTTCCTGAATCCGTACTTTCAATTTTGCTGCCAACATTTCATTATCTTTAACCAGGCGCTGTGCATGCAACAAGGACTTAATCGCATTTTCTTCCGATCCTGACCAGTATTCCACTTCCGCACGATAACGCAGCACATTCACTGTCCTGAACGGTGATTGCCGCTCTATATTGGCTACCTGCTGCAACAAACGCCAGGCCTGTATATCCCGTGGGTTTTTATTGATAAAGCGCTGAATCAGGTTCTGTGCCTGCGCAGCATCTTTCTGGCGAATCAAAACTTCTGCATATTTAAGCGCTAAAGCCCGATTTTCCGGCATTATTCGCGCGGCAGAATGAATCGCCTGATAAGCTTGATCGGTTTTATTTTGCCCCAGATAAATATCGGTCTGAATTAAAACCAATAAATTGTTTAAGCGTTGCTGTGTTTTCGCCTGATCCAAGACCTGCTGCGCTAAAACATAATCACCCTGCTTGAGGTAAAAAGCAGCCAGTGCCAACTGCCCGGCAAAATTTTTACGATTGGCCAGAACCTGGAGTTGTTGCTCTGTAGTCTGGCTAGAAATCACCCGGCCATACCATTTCAGGATTTCAAAATCTTCATCATGCAAATTAGATTTTGCCCGAGGAAATTNNTCTGTGCTGAGTGGATGGGTAAGCCAGAAGTCGGGCAAGAAACTGACTTTACTGGTTGCCCGGTCCATGACCTCAAAGAAATCAGCCATACTTTGCGGATTATAGCCTGCGCTATACATGTATTGCATACCAATCCGGTCTGCTTCACGCTCCTGATTACGGCTATAGTTCAGCTGTTTATCCATCATTGCCGCCTGAGAACCCAGCATAACCGCAGTTCCAGCATCGCCATGAGCTTGTGAAGCAATTAATGCACCAACCAACAATCCTGCCAAGGTGAGCAAACCCTGGCCCTTAAAAGCTTCTTGCGAGCGACTGTAATGACGTTGTGACACATGTGCCACTTCATGTGCCATTACTCCAGCCACTTCATCAATATTTCGGGCAGAAGTCACCATACCCGTATTAATCGCAAACAGTCCACCCGGAACGGCGAAAGCATTAATTTGGGGATCATTGATAATCACCAGACCAATCGGTTGTCCCAGTTGGGTCTGGCTTAAAATATGTGAAAATATGTTCCCCAGCTGATCTTCTAACCATGGATTTTGCAGAACTGGCATTTGGCGCTGCACTTCACGAAAGACCTTTTCGCCAATCATTTTTTCTTTTTGTTGATCTATCAAACCAACACCGCTTCCGATTTCTGGAACATTAAATTGCGGGGTTAAATTGACATTTGCACTGTGCGTGAATGTCATGGCTGAAATCAAGCTGATGCTGCAAGCCCATAAAAACCGTTTCAATGTGATGTACTCAAACTGCTTTTTTCAATTTATCCGACTATAACATTGAAAATTGGAGCAATTTGCAATGAAGTGTTATCAAATTTTAAGAAAAGCCGGGATTCACAAGATAAGGCGGTGTGCGCCCTTCCAGGGCATCAACCAAATTACGGTAAGCCAGTTCAGCCATTCTTTTACGCGTTTCTGCAGTTGCAGAGCCGATATGCGGCATCGTCACCACATTTTCTAGACTAAAAAGTTCGGACTCCTGCAAAGGCTCTTTTGCATAGACATCCAGTCCGGCGGCAAAAATTTTACCGGTTTTGAGTGCATTAATGAGTGCCTGCTCATCCACTACAGAACCACGGGCAATATTGACAAAAACTGCATGTGGCTGCATTTGATCGAACTCGTGCTCCCCAATCAAAGCCTGGGATTCTGCATTTAAATCCACCGCGATGATTACAAAATCTGACTGCTGCAACAATTGATCCAGATCACAGTAACGGGCATTTAACGGCTGTGCCAGTTCAAGTTTCTCACGACGGTTATGATAAAGAATGTTCATGTTAAAGCCATAAAAACCACGTCGTGCGATTGCAGCACCAATATTGCCCAAACCGACAATACCCAAGGTTTTACCGAACACATCCTGTCCAAATTGTGCCATTCCCACAGTACGTTGCCAATTGCCCTGCTTGGTCCATTGATCCAGGGCGGGAACTTTACGTGCTGCGCTCATCAGCAGGCTAAAAGCCAAGTCGGCAGTGGTTTCGGTTAGTACATGCGGAGTATTGGATAACCAGATTTTTTGCTGGTTTAAATAGGCCAGATCATAATTGTCATACCCCACACTGACACTGGAAATAATTTTAAGCTGTTGCGCTGTAGCCAAATTATCTGCATTAAGTAAACGCCCTGCACCAATCATTGCATCAGCATCTTTGACCTGTTCACGTATCTGTTCATTCACATCACCCTGTTTCGGGTTGATGATGACCACCTGATATTGTTGTTGTAATCGCTGAAGGATATCCTGATCTAACTGGCTAAAAACCACGACTTTCTTGTTCATGTTCCATCCGTGTGATGAGGCGATTTTTGCATAAACTGCCACAAGCGTTTTTTTAATAAGGGCTGATCCAGCATTTGCTGCAAACCCGCCAGATTGATGCTTTTTGAATGTTTAAAATAAGCACATTGCCCAAGAAAAATAATATTCTTATCTGCACTGATTGCGTCTAAAAAGCCTTGCACATAACTTTCTGCACCATGGCCATCCTGAAAATTCATTAAAGGAAATGGCCACTGCAATTCATAATATTCAGCCAGCACTGCCTGTCGAATATTATTCCAAAGTTGCTGCTGCTCAGCGGTGATTTCGGTTGCATCCACAACAATGACACAATGCGGCAAACTCAAGGCCTGTAATTGGAATGCTGCTATTTGTAGTGCTGCACGCTCTGTAATCACCTCCGCAACAATTTCAGCTTTTTCTACACTTGCTGAAACTGGAGCATCCAACAATTCGCTATGTTTAGGCTCTTGCTTTTGGTCTGCCTTAGCTTCTAGTGGCAATACGGCTGGCGCTTTCGCCAGCACAATTTCAGTCTGATATTCAGGTGCAGCCTGATCTCGCCAAAGCGATGACGAGGGCAATTTTTGACATGTAGCATCCCGAGGAACCCAGATATCGATTCCCAAAGTTGCCAATATGTCACGCTGATGCCCAATCATCTTTTTTCATCACCAATTGAATACTGGGTATTCTAACGAGATTACTGATTTTTTGCTGTGCTTTTATTGAAGCATCACCAATTTTATCGCAGCTTGTCTAGACTATCATCAAACTGTTTTTTTTCTGCATCAGCTCGACAATTTCATCGGTGTCAAAACCAAAACGCCAATACAGCAGTTGCAAAACATCAAGCTCGTCCTGGGTAATAATACGGTCATTCCACAAACATAACTCGGCAACACCTAAAATACTTAAACGGTCACGAAGCAGTAAACCGGCAATATCATTTAAGATTTCTGCCAAGTCGATCGGCTCATCCGAAATCTCGGCATACATTTCCAGTTCTTTTACCGTCAGTACCCGACGCAGAATTTTTTTACGTACATCCAGCTGATTCTGGCTATTAATCTGTTGTACATGCAACAAGGCATCAATCAAACGTACGATCTGCGGCTTCACATCTTCCAGTGAAGTCGGGGTATGCAGGGGCAACAGATTTAATTCGTATTTCACGCATTCCAGCAGCAAAGCATCCAGCAGACCAATTTCCCCATCTTCCTGAATAATGCGCGCCAGTTTCATTAAAAACTGGCGAGCAATGGTCGCTGGCATCATGCCAATATTCTTACAGGCTTCATAAAAGATCGAGATATGTACCCGACCATCCAGATGCAGCAATGAATCGACAATCGCGCGACTGACTTCTGCCTCGGCCGGAATAAATTCACGGTACTGGCGAATCATTAAAATTGCCACCATTACCTCGCGCGAACCTGTTGCAGTCTGCAATGCCCGCTGGATCAGCTCAGGACGTTGCATGTTGTCGCGAATTTCCGGATTTAAGGGCTTGATCGCATCATTTATGGCAAAACTGATCGGTGATAAACGCAGCAATGGCAAAGGCTGTGGTGAGCTCCACGGCGTATAGACATCACTGTTCAGCTCATCAAGCGAACGAAACAAACTAAATAAGGGCTGATTACGTAATTTTTTTAAATTCTCAAGCTGCAAATCCTGCACCAGACCAGGGTTCAATTCATAAATACGCTGTTCGATGCTAGGATGAATATTCATCCAGTTTTGTGGACTTAAAGAGTTGGCAAAACACATATGGGAAATAGATTCGGCGTATTCACTATGAATCTGCGAACCTGAATGGTGTACATAAATTCTGAGCAAGGTTTGTACATTGGCATCGTTTTGTATGAGACGTCTGGTTTTCTGATCGTTTTTAAATGTGCGATTACCCAGCGAAATATATTTGATAAAACGGGTAATCAAAACGCCTAGACTTCCAATCAGCCAGATTACCCCACCCATGGCCACAAACGAAGTGGCAAATTTATGCGTATGTGCCTGACCATGCTTGGTAAAGCCCAGTTTGGCAATTTTACTGCCCCACTGACTAAATGTAGTCAGACTACTATAAAGAATTTTTAGGCGGGTATTTTCAGCCGTTTCACCAGATAAAATTTTATTAAACTCATGACTAAGCAAGCCATAAAGCTCCAGCTCATCCAGATTCTGCAAAGCACCCCAGGTCAAGATAATCACAATATCTCGCGGATAAAACCCGGCCGTCATCGCATTTACGCCAACTTCATCTGGAAGCACATAGACCGCTGGTGCATCAATTAAAAAAGTATTGGCCAGTTGTTCGGTAATTTTAAGTGCAATACTTTCTTCGGGAATACTTTCAATCAGACTTAAGCGACGCGCTCCCAGCTGTTTCGCCAGTGAATGTCCACCTGAACGAAAGACATAGAACTCATACAGCACAGAAATAGTCATTACGCTTAGTAATAGCACAATCAGATAAGGACTAAGTACATGCCAAAAGATGGATTGGGTCTGGTCAAAATAAAAAACATTCAGACCGACAATGGTATTTAAAATAAAGAGCGTGAGCAGCACCGCCAGCAGACAGACACTTGCAGACCAGACCATATTTTTATTTCTTATAAAAGAATAGCTCACGTGCTTCAATGTAAATTTCCTGTATTACATTGTATTTATTGATCTATCATAAATTAAAAAAGCGGGAAATTCCCGCTTTTCATCGTATGCCAGAAGAATTTATTCTTCTTTCACGCCAGTTAAGTCTACTGATGCAGCATCAATATTGAGGTCAATATAACCGCCTTGAGCTTTTTTGGCAGAATCGTTACGCTTGCTCTCAAGTTCATCGAGATAAGCTTCATCAATACCGCCANNTTCCGAACAGTCAAATTCCTGTAATGCCGGTACTTTGCTGGTACGCACTGCACCTTTTAAATCTTCCAGATCTTGGAAAATTAGACGGTCAGCACCAATAATTTCACGAATTTCTTCAACACTACGGTTGGACGCAATCAATTCGGCTTTTGCAGGCATATCAATACCGTACACGTTTGGATATTTCACCATCGGTGCAGCTGAGGCAAAAAATACTTTTTTCGCGCCAGCATCACGTGCCATTTGAATAATTTCATTACAGGTGGTACCACGTACAATCGAGTCGTCTACCAGCAAAACGTTTTTGTCTTTAAACTCAAGCTCTACCGGGTTGAGTTTTTGACGTACTGATTTCTCGCGTTGCTTCTGGCCCGGCATAATGAAGGGACGGCCGATAGAACGGTTTTTTACAAAACCTTCA
>DKLL01000036.1 GCA_002455755.1 Acinetobacter sp. UBA6641 | reverse complement strand
CAGTAAGTGTCAACAGACCCTATTATCAATACAAGTACTTATTCATAAATTAACTAAAATTGCACCTAGCATTGCAACTAATCTGACAGATAAGCGGTTAAGCCTGATAGCCATTTGTATAAAAAGTAGAGATTAGGCCTTTCACCACATGAGCTGATCGGAATAAAGGTTTATAATCAACAAAAAACTAGCCCTTCAGGTACTTTGTGCTTATAGGTCATAAAATAAAAAATGCAATAGTATTTTGATTGTTGGCTATCTCGAAATTTTACCTGCTAAAACAATCAAGAAAGTGCTGAAAACAAAAAACTAATTTCACAATTTAGTAGAGCACATCAGTACGCCCATTACGCTGAAATAATTTAAGCCTTTTTTATGAAGGTAACGAAAAAGATTTCGCTACCTCACTCATCGGCACTAAAAAAATGAAAAGTTTAAATGAAACTTGAAAAGTGGAAAGCTGGGGGAAATATCTTCAATGATTGTATAAATCCTTTGCAGCGCTTGGACATCTAAGGCATTCGGGATATTCTGAAGTTCAAGAAGTCATTGTTATTGCAAAAACCGGTGTTGCAGAAAAGCATCCGGCATTCTTTTCAGCAGAAAAATGCCTGTAAGACACTATCTGGCTTTGGACACAGAATTCGTTGCTGTGGCTATAGATAGCAGTCGACTGATGAATCGATGACACCATTTCGGACTAAATTTAAAAATGGCATTACACCTGCTCAAAGTAGCGTGTCAAGCAGCTATGAAGGAGAATATAAATGCAACTTAAAAATCCAGACTTGCTGAAACAACAAGTATTTATTGATGGTCTTTGGACGGATGCGGCAGATGGCAAAAGCTTTGCGGTGACCAACCCGGCAACAGGCGAGACCATTGCTCACGTGCCCAGTGTTTCAATTCACCAAGTGGAGCAAGCTGTATTAGCTGCCGAGACTGCACTACATTCCTGGAAAAATATGACCGCTAAAGAGCGTTCATTATTATTACGTCAATGGTTTGATCTGATCGTGGCCAATCAGGAGGATCTTGCCGTCATTTTAAGTACTGAACAAGGTAAACCATTAACAGAAAGCCGCGGTGAAATTCTTTATGGTGCCAGCTTTATTGAATGGTTTGCCGAAGAAGCAAAACGTACCTATGGGGATGTCATTCCCCATGATAAGCAGGGTCGCCGTTTGGTGGTGATCAAACAGCCGGTAGGTGTTGTTGCAGCGATTACGCCGTGGAACTTCCCCAATGCCATGATTACCCGTAAAGTTGGTCCGGCACTTGCGGCAGGTTGTACGGTGGTGATCAAGCCAGCTTCAGAAACGCCTTTGTCTGCACTTGCCTTGATGGTACTGGCCGAACAGGCCGGTATTCCCAAAGGTGTGATAAATGTGGTGACAGGCAGTTCGCGTGAAATTGGGGGCGTTCTTAGTACCCATCCCGTCGTAAAAAAAGTATCTTTCACCGGTTCCACTCAAGTGGGCAAGCTGTTAATGGAACAATGTTCTTCCACCATGAAAAAAATCAGCATGGAATTGGGTGGTAATGCACCGTTGATCGTGTTTGAAGATGCTGACTTAGAGAGGGCAGTCAAAGGTGCCATGGCATCGAAATTCCGTAACAGTGGTCAGACCTGCGTATGTAGTAACCGTATTTTGGTACATGCCAATATTTATGATCAGTTCATAAAAAAATTAACTGCTGCCGTCCAAGAATTAAAAGTTGCACCAGCTTTTGAGGAAGGTGCGGAACAAGGTCCCCTGATCAATGAAAAAGCAGTTGAGAAAATTGAACAGCATATTGCCGATGCTGTCGCTAAAGGCGCCAAAGTCCTGGTAGGTGGTAAACCTCATGCACTAGGTCAAACCTTTTTTGAGCCGACTGTATTATCGGATGTCACACCAGAGATGCTTGTGGCTAAGGAGGAAACTTTCGCACCGCTTGCACCGGTTTTTAAATTCAGTACAGATGAAGAAGCAATTCAGATGGCGAACGACACTGAGTTTGGTCTGGCATCCTATATTTATACCGAAAGCTTAAGCTGTGCCTGGAAAGTCGGTGAAGCACTAGAATATGGGATGGTGGGCATTAATGAAGGCTTGATTTCGACAGAAGTGGCACCTTTTGGAGGAGTCAAAGAATCTGGCACAGGTCGTGAAGGCTCAAAATACGGTATTGAAGACTATCTGGACATTAAATATATGTGTATGGGCATTTAAACCTGAGCTATGGAAAATAAGGATCAATTGATCCTTATTTTTTAGCCGAAAAATTTGTCGCTAAGAAGATGAAACAGTGTTCAGCTGATTCATGGAAATAAAGAATCATAACGGACGAAATGATTAATTTCTAATGTACGGCAAGAGTTTGCGAAATTGAATAATTGTAAGCTAAAAGGGTTATTAAAAAAGATAAAAATTATTCTATATTTTTGATTTTAATTAGAAAAAAATCGCATTTTTTCTAGAATCTATGTTGATAAATCATTAAACACTATGCCTATTCACATTTTTATATCAACACTAAAGAGCTGATACTCAGCCAGCATCTATTTTTCACGATTTTATAGAATATTCAATAATATTTTTATTGATTTGCTGTATATAAATGTTGAGCAGGGTTGTCTATTTAATTTTCATGTTTTATATTAAAAATACAGTAGGTCGAGAGACGCTACAAAGTGGTTGGACGGATCAATGACAGCTTGTTGAGTTTACAACCTTCGGGTTGAAACAAAAAATCAGCACTAGCCTTCCAACATAAAAGCCCGCAGCAATGCGGGCTTTCTTATTTTGTATGTCTCAAAAAGGTTTGGCAATCGGCCATTTATGGTAGTGCCGATTTTAAACTATCGAGTTTAATCTATAGAATTTACTATTCAAATTTAAAGGGTTTAAGCGGGATATTTAAGCTAGATATCATTAGATATCTTTCATAAGTCAAAAAATGTTCAATATTGGATTTTTTTAAATCAGCACGGCCTCATCTTTAATTGATTTTATTTTGATACTTTTGTGTAGGCATTATCCCTACTGTTGAAAGCCCAAAATGAGGATCGCTCAATATATTTTAGTCCGCAAGCACACCTTTTGCTTCCCATACATGACATCCTGAGCCAGTTTTAAGCAGTGCTTTAAAATACAGCGCAAGGGATGGGAAACGTGTGGTCTCCATGCCACCCTCATAAATCTAATATCGACTAAAATCTATTTTTCAATTTTGGCTTTATGAACAATAGAACTCTCACAAATCAAAGAATGATCATTAGAAAGTAATGAAATTAAATTGGGAGATTCCTTTTCTTGCGCCATATATGACTCAGGGAGAAGGCCAGGATGAGGGGTTTTTTCCATAGAAACCTCTCCCTCTTGCGCGTAATTACGCTCATCCTTAAAAAGGAGAGGGAGTTTTTATTAGCAATGAAAATTGATTAAAAAATGATTTATCCAAGAAGTATAATTTTTAGTTTCTAAAATAATTTATCAAAGAAGCCTATTTATTCGTTTATAAAAAATTACATTGCCAAAAAATCTAACATCTCCAAATTATGAATAAATAAAATATATGTTATAAGAAGTTTAGTTAAATAAAGGGAGCGGAATTATATGACACAACTGATAGAGGTAAAGGTTAAAGACCAATTTAGCAAAATCCATGCAGTTCAAGCATTATTAAGAGCAATTCCGGAAAATTCAGCCTTGCATAAACTTTCCTTATTTCAAAAAATTGAACATATTGTTGTGAATGGTGAAATTATTCGTCCCAGTATTGAACTGCTATTTGAAAGCTGTATTTCCGCGAGTATTTATCGTATAATTGAATGATGCATATATGATAAAAACTTAGTCTAAATTATGGGTAAAATATACAAACTCACTGTTAAAGGTAAGTTTTTATAAAATAATAACAATATGATTAAAAATATCCGTGAATGGAATAAAAGATGAATGCTTAAATTAAACTGAGCTCGACATCATATTTATTAAATTCTTGTATGATGTTTTCAATGACTTTGATTCCAATAGCATCATCACAACTGAATATTTCATCCTTGCCCTGTGTACTGTCATAACAAATGATTTGCTGGATTAACCAGCGATTTTCGGTTTCTGTCTGATCAATAATGACCCGAAGGGGTTGCAGGTTTTCGCTGACCTGGCGCGGCAATACACTGGTAATGGCAAGTTGAATATGCGTCAGATTCTCTCTAGGACTTAAAAATGTCAGTACCCAGTTGCCTACTTTTTTTAAGTAAATGGGATTGTCTGCGGGATGGAATTCTAAATAATGTAAGGACGTCATCATGAATTGCCCTGAAATATTTAATATATCGGGCTTTTAGCAAATATTTGCCATTCAGCTAAGGTCGTATTTAGAATCAGGCCATGGGTTCTGGTTTAATCTGGATGTGCAGCAATAAATACCATCTTATTGTTTTATAAATATAAAAATAAAGAACTTCCTTGAATGCTTAAGACCTTAAACAAATGATGAAACATAAAAAAGCTCTTAAGCCTGATCAGCTTGGAAGTTGCTGTAGAGAAAAATTGATCTGGTTCAGGTATCGGTTTAACTCCTGTGGATTCATGCGACTTTCCTGCAATGTGGTAATCCATTGCATTTGACACTTTTTTAAACTGCGTAAATCATCGGCAGAAAGAATACGATTAATCAGCTGTTTGGCCATTAAGCCGCAATGCTGTTGCAGCAATTGAGTCATGAATTGTTTGACTTGTTCAAAGTTCATGACTTCTAGTGTTGTCTGTATTTCATTCTGATAGGAGTTCTGCCCAACTTTTTCATCCATGATTGAAGATTGGGAAATGCCGGGAACCAGGATCTCTTCGACAGAGTGATCCTTAAGTTGAGTGTTTTGCAGCGAAAGGCTGGCTTCGATTTCTGTTTTCAGGGTACTGGATGTAAGTGGAGCTTCAATGGATGGGCTAGTTTGTTGGGCGATTAATCCCATTTCCAGCAATTGTTCAAGTAATTCGGGTGGCGCGATACGACGCTTGAATTGTTCAGCAAGCAGGTCAAAATCATCGGTGCCGATCAGCAGTAACAGCCGGCGTTGACGTGCATTCAGATTGAGAGAACGTTGTTTTAAACTTTCAATGCCTAAATCAGTTTTATGATATTGATGCATGCCTTAATTTATCCCCGCGGTAAACTAAGGCCGATTGTAAGTTTAAATAATGACAGTATTATTTAAATAATATTACAAATCATAATATTACAGCGTTAAAATATTGGCTTTCTCGAGAGCCTTGCGCAAATAAGGGTCCAGATCTTCCTGGCGAAGCAGCCACTGCATATAATCTGCCGGTAAATCCGCTATTGCTGTACCGCGGTGTTTGCCGAAATTAATGCTACGAGGGATACGTGCGTCTTCAGAGGCCTGATAAAGCTCTTCAATGTTTTGAATGTTTAAATGATGGATTTCATGCATCAAGATATTGGCGGTTAAAATAATATCCATATCGGCACGATGCGCTTTTTTTATCATTTCACGGGCTTTTTCACTGCCTTTGCTGATCATATAAATAAGGGCAGAAATATTGTGCGCTTCTGCATCTGGCCAGACTAAACGGGCCAGGGCCAGGGTACAAATGGCTTTGATCTTGCTGGTATCTACACCGCATTTTTCAATGGCACGAATATCATAATCAATATTGTGACCAATAATATAAGTGGTTTCCTGTGGAAGGCTGAATGTCGTATAGTGAGGCTGACCAACCAGCTCGGATTCTAAAATATGATGCACCGCCATCGCGGCGAAAGAGATGGGTTCATCTACACTATAAAGCTGGTCGAAAATTTCACTTTTATCTAAGGAAAGTTTACTGTCATGGATTTGGATCGGCGCATAAGCAATCTCAATTGGCTGTCCATTTAAAGTATGGGTTTCGGTATCGAGAATAATTGCTTGCATGACAGGTCCATAACCGTTGCGATCGTTTGGATAAATTTAACATTTTCAAAGATACCGATACAAACTGAAAATACGGTCTTTTCCCGATTCATAATGATTTCTGTAGCGAGATGCTGTTTAAATGTGCTGCTTGAAAAGCCTCACTCGAAATTAAAGTTTCATCTAGATAAAAGGCCAGCTGATCTTCCTGATCAGGGTGTATTTAAACTATTGTAAAATTTTATCTTCATTTCAGTTTGATGGATTGAATTTATAAATTCGGCAACTCCCAGTTTGAGGATGGTTTTTGAGCGCTAAGTTTTGTGGATCAGTCATCAGTGCAGCATAGCAGCGTATCGCTTTGTTCAGGGAAGGGGTTATTTTTAACTTTTTAAAGTCTAAGCCATAGAAAAACAAGAATAAGACAAATAAGGACACGCCTCTTTTTAAGCTTTTATATGATTGCAGAGTGGTGCGACCATAATATTAAATATTTTAAAAATCAATAATTTAAAATAATAATATATTTAATCTATTTTTATAGTGTTTCTTTGATGTTAATTAGTATTGTTCAAATGCTAAATAAGAGTAATAGTTTGTTATTCATGATTATTTAAATCATCAAAACAAAAAGATCTATAAGGAAGTGTAAACATGAATAAAACATTTGCTACGGTGTTGATCAGTGGGTCGGTCCTTTTTTTAAC
>DKLL01000279.1 GCA_002455755.1 Acinetobacter sp. UBA6641 | reverse complement strand
CCCTACGCAGAAACCGACCAACACACCTGCTAAAATAAATTCCAATGGACCAAACATGTTTATATGCCAAATATCAAAAAACGTGCATATGTTATGACTTTTTCATATAAGTCGTTGTCTTGATTATTGATTTGCTTATGCAAAAAAATGAAATAGAAAAACAGTTATTCTAGAGGGCAGAATTTGCTTTGAGATTTTTCCGCTCTAAATCGAGATGTTGTTACTTTTGATCAGGTTTAAGTTCATTCATATACAGAATAAAAATAAAAATCAGCGGGGTTGAAAATATCCAGAAACTAACAAAGCCGATGGAAAAACCTTCTTTTTGTACGAAAATGTATACTGCAAGTATCAGCAAAAGCAGAGACACAACGCGGGTTGTTTGGGGATATATGGCCAGCGTAGACCATTTAGACAATCTGGTTTTTTTAATTTGTTTCTCACTGATCCGATATAAACCACTCATACCCAAGAAAATAAGAATTAAACTGAATAGCATAATCATGGGCAGCTTTCCTTTTTATGTTCAGGTTCCACTATTTTAAGTTTGGTTCTTATCCTGCTTTGGGCTTTGTGCTGAATAGGAGTGATATTTCTATAAAGAAATATGGCGAATAAGCCGAAAATAAGAATAAATAAATCAAGTTTAAAAAATCTCCAAAAACCTGTGAAGTTTGGAATGAGGTTTTGCTGAAGGAGAAATAAAAAATTAAAAACAGGTAAACAGAAAGCCAAAGCAATAAAAATACCCAAGTTTATTTTCCAGAGATATTGTTTTTTAATGCATAAACTCATTCCAAAAATGCTCAGCCAAATGATAAAAAAACTCATCACTTCATAATTTTGTGAACTCTGAATGAGTAAGCCAATCCGGTTTGCATAAAAGTAACCCAGTACCGCAATCGGCAAGCCAGCAATTGCACTGATATTCAGCCGTTGTACCAGATAATGTCCAACATGGAATTTTTCAGTTTTAGTTTGCAGCTGTCGTTTTAAACTCCAGAGCAGTAGACCTGATGCCACCATCACACAGCCGAGTAAACCCGAAAAAAACAGCGCCAGACGAAGCAAGGGCTGGGCAAAAGTAGCCATATGCAATCCATAAACACCGGCATTGAGTGTGGCAATGGCACTATCATTTTTAGTGCTCTGTATTTTTTCGCCGTTTACAGCATTTAAAGTAATTTGTGCCTGATTACGGGTAATGGAATGATCTTTCGCTTCGACAAAAGTAATTTGTGCTTGTTCGGTATTTGGATTTTTTACATTGATGGTGCTCTAATCAGTGTTTCCCCATTCACGTTGTATCGGTTGCATCAAGTTGTGAATAGATTGCATTCGAGCAGGCGAGTTATTTTCAATTTTAGCAATAACTTTAGCGTTAATTTCATCAAAATATTGGTAATTATTTTCCGGATAAAGCTTTTGCATGCCCCACGGTAAATATAGATAAAAGAAAATGGCCAAGCCGGTAAAAGTAATGGTTAGAAAGAAAGGTAAAGCAATAACAGAGCTGACATTGTGAAAATCCAGATAAGAACGTTGCCCTTTAAATGCACGCAAGGTAAAGAAATCGGTGAGAATTTTTTTATGGGTAATAATGCCGGAAATGAGAGCAAGCAGCATAATAAATGCCGCAAGTGAAACAATTAATCTGCCCAATAAAATAGGTATGCCAAATAATTGAAAGTGAAATTGATAGAAAAAATCTCCACCTTGTGTTGTTCCCAAACTTAACTCTTTGCCTGTATTTGGATCCAAAATCTTATTTTCATACGCCCCATCGGCCTTTTGCCAATAGAGCTGGTTTAACGGTTTTTGATCATTTGCGAGATTGATCATCCAGGTTTTAGCATCCGGCGCATTTTGTTCCAGATATTGATAGGCGGTTTGGATCGCCGTGTCTTGATTCACTTGTATTTGCGCAAGTGAAGGCTGCATCCACAAACTGATGTCATGACGAAAATAGGACAAGCTTCCCATCAGAAAAATCGCAAACAAGAGCCAGCCAAAAATCAGGCCTGTCCATGAATGTAACCAAGCCATAGATTGGCGTATCGATTTTTGCATGACTTAACCTGCGATCCAGTAAATAGCAGCAAGACCAGCAGCCAAACTGAGGCTGATCAAACTTAACTTAGGTAAAGAGTGAATGCAGAAACTGCTAATGACAAAACTGACAAAGAATAAAATACTGATGAATGCTGCCAGATAGATCGCTTCTGCTTTAGGAAATAGAGGATAAAACAATACCGTTAAGTTGCTGGCTAACAACGCGGTACAGGCATAACCGAGCAGAAAGGCGATGATAAATCGGTAGAGCACAGCAAAGCGATATTGAACGGTACTGGAAATCATGAGCATTCACTCGCATGAAACAGATAAAAAAGAACCTAAGTCAGTTTTAGCTTAGGTTCAGGATTACAGATTAATATTTATAACGTACTGCTACGCTATAGTTCGCAGGTGCACCATAGAAACCCTGCGCATCCGGGAAGCTAAATAAATATTTTTCATTGGTGATATTGTTGGCATTAGCTTGTAGGGACAAGTGATCATTAATCTCATAACTGGCCATTAAATTAATCAGGGCGTAGGAGTCTTGACGAATGGTTCCAGCAGCCTGGGTCATTGCACCTGTAGCGGTGTCAGTGGCTTCAGGGACATCCAGATAAGTCTTGTCTTGCCATTGTACGCCTGCACCAATTTTGAGTTGCGGTAACTGCGGGACGGTATAAGTCGTGAGTAAGTTAAACATCTGGTCTGGATTGTAGGTCCGGGCTTTACCTCCATTGATTAGGTCTTTCAGACTGAACAGGGTATAACCAAAAGATACATTCAAGTTATCGGTCAGCTGCCCAGCCACACCAAATTCATAACCTTGTGAGCGTAAGTCACTGACTTGTACTTTACGATTGATCGGTAAACCATCTGAATTTCGCAGTGGATAATTACTTTCTTCAGTTCTGAAAATAGCCATCGAGCCGGTCAACCGGTCATCTAGCCATGAGCTTTTTACTCCAATTTCATAGCTTTCACCTTCAATCGGCTTATTCAAGCTGCCATCCAAAGCTCGGGTGGTCTGAGGGCGGAAAATCGAGCTATAGCTCATATAGCCCGTATATTCAGGTGTGAAATTATAAGTCAGGCCGGCATAAGGCAGTATCTTGTCTTCATCATAATAGGCATCTGCACCATAGCTATTACCTTTGCTTTTTGCCTGTACGTAGTTGCTACCCAGAATCATTTTCAGGTCATCATTAAAATGAATTCGTGTCGCTGCGTAATAGCTTTGCAGGTTTTGCCGCATATGGGCTTCACCACTGGTCTGGGTCATATCCCAAGTGGGTTCAGCAGGCGTCCAGCTGGCTAAATCTGTAGTTAAAGGATTGGCATAACTGCCGCCATAGCCCAAGCCATTTATCTGGTTTTCTGCCCAGCTATAGCCGATTGTCGCTTCATGACGTTGTCCAAATAAGGGGAATGTCCCTTGAGCACTGATACTGGCTTGTCGCTCTTTATTATCATCTATATATCTGCCTGGCCATAAAAAAATGCCCGAGGTATTGTCATTACTTGGGTTTCCGGAAAGATATAACAGCTTTGCATCACGGTCGATGTGAGTTTCATCATAATTTAGCTTGAGTTCCCAGTTACCGCCAAGCTGTTGCTTGAGTTCTGCAAAATAATTCTGAATATTGCTATCCCAATAGGTCCAGTCAAGGCTGTAATTATATGAGCGTGAGTAGCCAAGCTGTTCACCGCTGCTATTTATCAGAGGATTTGCACCCCAGTTATTGCCATCCGCTTTGCTATTGGTGTGGCTATAACCTGCAGTCAGTAAAGTTGAATCAGTCAGATCTGCTTCTACAATTGCCCCGACGCCGTTTTTTTCCTGAGCGTAATGGTCGAGGTAAGAATCACCCGTCTGCTGATAACCGAAGACTCGTCCGCGAATACGTCCATCTTCCGTCAAGGCAGAGGAAATATCGGCTTCATAACGCTGAGTATCCCAAGAACCATAACTGGCAGAAAGGGAAGCTTGCACATCGCGGGTAGGGCGTTTGCGCACCATATTGATCGTGGCACTAGGGTCGCCAATTGCATTGCTTAAGGCATCTGCACCTTTGATGACTTCAATGCGGTCATACAAGAAAGTATCCGGGTTACTGTTGTTATAGTTATAACCTTCCAAGGGAAAACCTATACCATCCACCTGAATATTGGAAATTTCAAAACCGCGAGAGAGATAGGAGCTACGATCAGTTTCTTGGCTACTTACACTGACACCCGGGGTATTACGTAAAACATCACGGGTATTGCTAATGGCAAAATCATCCAGCTGTTGTCGTGTCACGACATTGATGGTTTGCGGTGTTTCCTTGGTTTCAAGATTGAGCTTGGTGGCATTGCTGCTTTTTTTTACAATATAGGCTTTTGTGGTTTCCGAGCTTTCATCACCAGTATTTGATTGAGCCTGTAACTGAAGGGTCGATAAGGTCTGTATATCTTCCGCGGCAAAACTATATTGTACGCCAAGCATCGCCAAGCTTAATAGGGAGAGTTTGAAGCTGTTGGAAAGGACGGGAGCTATTGTTTGCATGAGTTAATATTAATGAAAATAATTATCATTAATATTATTATTAAATAAATCTGGACTCAATGTTGAGCTAATTGATATTTTGAATTGATCATGAGTACAAAAATGAAAATTTAGATGGTATTAATTTTTTAGAGCATTATTAATTTCGCATCTGTTGCTACAGATAGGACTTAAAATAAATGGATATGTTAAAATAGCCATCATTTTACAGAGGATAAAATCTTGCAAAATCGGAAGCTTAAAATCGGTATTGTAGTCGGGGAAGTGTCTGGAGATACGCTTGGTGCTAAACTGATCCGCCGTTTTCGTGAGCAAGGGATTGATGCTGAATTCGAAGGCATTGGTGGTCCGCAGATGATTGCCGAAGGCTTCAAAAGCTATTATCCGATGGATATCTTATCCGTCATGGGCATTGTTGAAGTTTTAAAAGATCTCAAAAAATTGTTTGCGGTGCGTGATGGACTGGTCGAGACCTGGACTAAAGAGCCGGTGGATATCTTTGTGGGAATTGATGCGCCAGACTTTAATTTGCGCTTATCAAAAAGCTTAAAACAGAAAAATTTACCGATTAAAACCGTGCAATATGTCAGTCCTTCAGTGTGGGCCTGGCGTCAGGGACGGGTACATGGCATTAAAGCCAGTATTGATTTAGTGTTATGTTTATTTCCGTTCGAGAAAACTTTTTATAAAAAATTTGATGTGCCAGCCGCATTTGTGGGGCATCCACTTGCCAGTCAATTGCCTTTGCAAAATCCTCTGATTGAAGCTAAGCAAGAGCTGGGGTTAAATGTTGAATATAAACATATTGCATTGTTACCGGGTAGCCGCCGTGGTGAAATTGAAAGATTGGGGCCGTTGGTACTGGATGCAGCCAAAATCGTCAGTCAAAAACACCCGGAATATGTGTTTCTGATTCCTGCAATTAATGAGGCCCGCAAGCAGCAGATTGAAGCCCTACTACAACAATATCCTGCTGATATGGTGGCTAAAGTCTGTTTGCTGGAAAATACAGACACCGAATCAAAAATTGGCCGTCAGGTGATGAATGCGTCCAATATTGTGGCGTTGGCTTCGGGAACGGCAACTTTAGAGGCGATGCTGTTACACCGTCCGATGGTAACTTTTTATAAATTAAACTGGCTGACTTATGTAGTAGTCAAGTTCCTGATCAAGATTCCGTATTATTCCTTACCGAATATTATTGCGGGCAAAAAAGTCATTCGGGAATTAATTCAGCATGAGGCAACACCAGAAAATTTGGCTGCCGAAATTGAAAAATTGATGAATGTTGAAACCGCACAAATTCAGTCGATGCAGCATATCACCATGCACAAGCAGCTGCTTTCAGGAAATAGTGAAGATCCGGTTCAGGCGATTCTGAATATTTTGAATGCAGCATCATCTGAGCAAGGCAGAACTTAATGGAACTGCTGGCGATATTGACTCGGGGTTAAATCAAACAGGCGTTTAAAGGTCTGGCTAAAGGCTGTTTCGGAAGAATAGCCGACCCGATGGGCAATTTGCTGTATGGATAATTGCCCTTCACGTAAATGTTGCGATGCCAGACGGAAACGATATTGTTGTAAATAGGCCAAAGGTGTTTCGCCTACGATACTGCTAAACAAGGTGGCGAACTTGGAACGGGACATACAACATTGTTTAGCCAGACTTTCTACCGTCCAGGCCTGTTCCGGGTTGCCGTGAATCGCAGCCAAAGCATTGGCGAGTTCGGTATGGGAAAGGGCCCGTAGCCAGTTGTTGGAATCGTTTAACTGAGCAATATAATCGCGTACACATTCAATAAACAGAATACTGACCAGATGATCGAGAATTTTGTCGCGCCCCGGACGAATTTGATAGGCTTCTACAGCCAGAAAATGTAAGCCAATCTGTAACCATTCAGGGGCTGTACTGCCGGTAATATGCTGAATATGAATATAGTCGGGCAGGGCATTCAGTAAAGGACGCGCCATAATGGTATCAATATGACAGCGGATGGCCAGAATCAGTGCCGGTTCACCGCCTGTACTTCCAAACTCGATGGTCGCCTGCCTTTTTGTATCGAAAAGACCCGTAATATTAAGGGCTTCCACCAAATTGTCTTTGTCATTACTTCGGCAAGTATGGTTTTGCCCTGAAGGAATCAGGATTAAGTCTCCTGTCTCAAGCTGCAACATGTTTTTTGATTCGAATTGTATGGTGAGACTGCCTGCCAGGACTACATAGCCAATCATGGCATCCTGTTCCTGATAAGCATAGGCCCAGTGACCTTGCGGTTTTAAATAAATATATTCAGATTTATTCAGATGAATATCGTCAAAAATTTTACTCAAGGCATCCATATATTATCGTTCTGTCATCATCTAATAAAAATTATAAAAAGCCTTGCTTGATATTCGCATGTGTTTTTAGGTCAAATATTGGCTAGATATGCCAAGGACGTTTGCATAGCTTTTTTGGACGTTTACAACTGTTCTTGAGGACCTATTTCTAGAAATATAACGTTAGAACAAAAAATAGGGAAGGTTGTCAACATGAATGCACCAGTACATTTAAATCAAACTCCAATTCAGGCCCTGCCGAATGCTTCAGGTTTAGCCCTCGATAAAAAACGCTACTGGTGGCTGCTGAGCCCGGGTTTACCGGTGATCGGCATGGGCATTCTGGCGGGCTACCAGTTTGGTCCTAAAGCCACGAAAAAAATCTTTGCTTTGGGTGGACCGCTATTGTTGCATGTGATTATTCCAACAGTCGACGCTATTGTGGGCGATGACAGTAATAATCCTGATGATGAAGAAATCAAGTCACTTGTAGCCGATCCTTATTATGACCGTATTGTAAAACTGTTTATTCCTTTGCAAATGGCTGCGAACCTATTTGCCGG
>DKLL01000272.1:15614-15793 GCA_002455755.1 Acinetobacter sp. UBA6641 | reverse complement strand
TTTCTTATCTATAGATCAAGACGGTTTAAAACTCAAGCGTACATCCGTGTCGTTTAACCGAACATTTTTTTAGCCATGCGCTCGGCCTGTTTGCCATAAAACCAATAGGTCAAAATATAAAGCGGTATAGCAATCAGCAGGAACATGATCAGTACAATACTCATAAATTGCACATTTTT
>DKLL01000272.1:15060-15425 GCA_002455755.1 Acinetobacter sp. UBA6641 | reverse complement strand
TCAGTATAAAAAAAAATGAGTTTTTTTTCATTTTATTGTCAACCAATCTGTAAACCGCTGCGTTATATAGGGTACGAAGTTCATAAACCGTTAATGTGTACCGGCATCCACATATTTTCGGTGAACTTTTCTAAAGCAATAAACTTAGTTTCAGGTTTTAGTGCGGAACAGCAGCCCAAGCTAAAACTTGCAACAGATTTTTTGACCGACGATTTCATCATCACTCGAATCGTCGGTCTTTTATTTTGTAGAGTTTATTTTACCCGTGGTTCATTTTAGATAACATCCACTCAATTTTAATTATAAATGTCTGGCTGACATCTCAGATCGACAAAAAATATTAAATAGACTTCTTTCATAAATCA
>DKLL01000272.1:0-14990 GCA_002455755.1 Acinetobacter sp. UBA6641 | reverse complement strand
GGATGTCGTGTATGGGAAACAAGAGGTTTTTCTTGCGGACTCAAAATATATTTTGAGTTCCTCATTTTGGCCTTTCAAAAGTAGAGAGATTGCCTACAAGAAGGTAAAAAATTAAATCAATCAAATGAAGCCGTGCTGATTTTAAAAAATATAATATTGTACATTTTTTGATTTATGAAAGATATCCAATGATTAAATAATCATTCTGTTTAAGCCAAAACCTGAAATCATTTCATTCCAAAGATTAACTTTAAACCCAGCAAAGTCATGATTCCGCCTGCTGCACGGTCAAAACCGGCTTTAAATTTTAAGTAGATACGACGCGGTTTTTCAGCCGACAAGGCAACTGCAACCAGTGAGCACCAGCCCGCATCAATAAAGAAGCAAAGTAGCGGCAATACAAAATAATAATAGGGCGGAATTTCTTTGGGTAAAAGTGCAGTAAAAATACTGGCCAATACAATCGCTATTTTTGGATTGGAAAGCTGGGTAATTAAGCCTGTGGTGAAGGCGCGGCGTAATGACATTTGAGTGTGTGAGTCTGGGGCAGATTCAATCGGTTCTTTGGCATGTTTAATAATTTTAAAAGCCAGCCAGAGCAGATATAAACCACCGCAGATTTTTAAAGCCAGATAGGCTGAGGGTACCGCCAACAAAAATGCCTGTAATCCAAGTACTGCCAACAAGCCAAAAACAGCAGCGCCTGTCCCTGTACCTAAAGCAGTAAACAAACCATGTTTGCGTGAAATGGCGATTGAATTTTTAGCCACATAAATTGATGTCGGCCCGGGACTCATTGCGCCTAACATCAAGGCAAATGCAATTGAACCTAAAATCCAAACTGATTCCACAAGTACACCTGGTTAAATTAATTTTGTGGCAATTTTACAATTTAAAAAGCTGAATATCTCCCTATATTTCACCTGTTTTTCATCATTTTACCGAATAATTCACTAAGCATTCATTAAATCACCTACAGAATCACTAAGGCATTGAATTAAACCACTCATTTGTTAGCAAATAGATGAAATCAAAGAAGTAGCACTGCTGTATAGCACACCCTATGTAGGTCAGCTAATAGAGAGTTTATATAGGTAAACAGATCAGGATCATTCCTCTGACATTCAATAGATTCAGATGACATTCAATAGATTCAGACCTGCCAAATAGCAGGTCTGGGTTGATTTAAAATTCTGAATTAAAATTCAGTCCAGTTTATTCTTGAGCCACAGGCTGAATTTCACGCGCGCTAAGCTGAGCAACACGATAATCATGCTCATGCACAGGCATACCACCAATAATCATGGTTCTAACTTCAGTTTTTGGCTTGTTATAATCATCTTTTGCATCGCAAGCCGTCATAAGCAGCAACATGCAAAGCGATAATCCTGCGGATAGCGTCTTCATCACATATCCTCTTTTTCATCATTGTTATGGATTTAGCATAGCAGTTTTGTACAAATAAACACCATTATATTTTGTGTCTGATTATTCTTGAAAATGAAATAAATTCTTTTATTTCATTTAACTAACAAATGGTTACAGATATATATTTTACTTCGGACAATTTTGTCCGTTAAATAATACGTAAAGATGAAATCACCTCAAAATCATTATGTCCACACGTCAACAACTGGCAGCACAAAACCGAGAAGAATTATTGGCAGCCGCCATTGATGTCTTCCGCATGCATGGCATCAACGCTCCCCTTCAGATGATTATTGACCAAGCCCAGGTTGGAAGGGCTACGTTTTATCGTAATTTTGCTGACCGTCGTGAACTGGTACTGGCCTTAATGCAACAGGCGCTGGATGGTTTAGAAATGCGTGCACAAAATCATGCACAATATCCAGATGGTTTTATCCAGCTAATTGAAGACCATATTTACCACATTCCTTATCTTACAGCACTCATGGAATACTGGCGCGTGATCGAACGTGATGATCCGGTCATGGTCAGCATCTACCAAAGACGTGATGCCATCTTGCAACCCTTGATTGATACCGCCATTGCCCATGGAACTTGTCGTGCTGACTTTCAGCCGAGTGACTATGCCATGGTGACGTCCATTTTACGTTCGGCTTTACAGGGCTATACCTATGCAGAGCAAGAAAAGCTGGCAAAACGGGCGATTGAATTATTGCTGAATGGCATTCGTGCATAGGAATTATTATGACGAAGCAACCCCGACTGCTCGAACCGACTCCCAACTGGACTGCTGAAGAAAGACCCACCCTGCCCGGTTCTCCTGGCGCAATTTTACATTCGCCTGGTAAGCGTGTGCTTTATTTTTGTATTGGTCTGTTTGTTGCCCTCTCTGCTGGACTGAGCAACGGTTTCATCATCGCCAATTTACCGGCCATTCAGGGAGAATACAGCTTAACGCCTTTGGAAGCTGCCTGGATTCCTGCGGTCTTTGTCATGGCCAATGTCAGTTCCAATCTGGTCATGTTCAAGGCTCGGCAACAGTATGGACTTCGGCTTTTTTCTGAAATCGGCTTAATCATTTTTATTGCCGTACTGATCTTGCATTTATTTGTACGCAATTATGAAATGGCGTTATTTGTACGGTTTATCAGTGGATTAACGGCAGCGCCGCTTAGTTCGCTCGGCATGTATTACATCATGCAAGCCTTCAAGCGGGCCGACATGGCCAAAGGCTTATATCTCGGCCTGGGCTTTCAGCAATTGGGCCTTCCGCTGGCCTGGATCATTTCTCCGGCGCTAGTGAATGTCAATGACTGGGCTGTGCTGTATACCTTTGAACTGGGACTGGCGCTGTGTTGCCTGGCCATGGTGGTGTCATTAAAATTACCTCGCAGTATACGCGTACAGGTATTTGAGAAGCAGGATTTCTTTACCTTTTCTCTGCTTGCTCCAGGTTTTGCCCTGCTATGTTTTGTACTGGCACAAGGCCCAATCTTGTGGTGGTTCGATGCCCCTGAACTGGCTTACGCACTGATTGCCGGTTTTAGCCTGGTGGTGGTCGGGCTGGTGTATGAACATTACCGGGTCAATCCCCTGATCATGACACGCTGGATAGGGACAGCCTCTGCATTGCAATTCATTTTTGGTGCGCTGGCACTGCGTTTTTTAATGTCGGAACAAAGNNCCAGATCAGTTTGTATCGCTTTATCTGGTGATTTTTTGTGGCATTGCCGCAGGAACCATTTTTAGTGCGGTCACTTTCTCCAAAGAGACCATTGTTTTACATTTGCTTTTTGCAGAACTGCTGATCCTGATTGCCTGTGGGCTTGATTATCACCTCACCAGCGATGTACGACCATCAAACTTTTTTGCCAGCCAGTTTCTGGTTGCCTTTGCCGGCGGCATGTTTATTGGTCCCTTATTGCTGATTGGAGTGGTGAGTGCCTTGCAGCATGGCCCCACCCATATGGTCACTTTTGTGGTGCTATTTTCAGCCACCCAGACTTTTGGCAGTTTACTCGGTTCTGCCTTCTTCTCGACCTATCAGCAACAGCGTACCCAGACCTATCGCGCTGAACTCACCCGCCAGCTGAATCCAACAGATCCACAGGTTTCACAGCGGCTGGCCATCTATCAAAAAAGTACCGCCAGCACGGTCAATGATCCGGTTTTGCAACACAATCAGGAAATCAAGACCTTGAACCAGGTGATTACGCGTGAATCGCAAGTGCGTGCCTATAACGATGTGATTGCCCTGAACGGCGTATTTGCGGTACTGCTGCTGATTTGGGGTGCTCTCAATATCGCACGATCGAAATGGCGTAGCCGTAAAGAAACAACCTCTGCCTAAATCATGAATTTCATTCAAATATTATTGAGTAAGTCCAATGTCACAAGATCAAGATAACCGTGAAAATGATGCCAATAAATCTGCCAGTGATATCAGAAGCACAGTGCAGAATGCCGAAGCTCAGACACCAGCAGAGCTTGGTACCGCTAATCCAGAACCGGAACAAGTGAAAGAGGCATCCTCCAGTGAAAATATACAGGCACCCAGCAAGCTGATTCCTACAGCTAAAACCACCCTGATCTGGATGGCACTGGTGCTGATTGCAGGGATCGCCATTATCATGTGGGCATGGCGCATCGGCCCGTTTAATAGCACTATTCAACAGACTGATAACAGTTACATCCGCGGACAAACCACCATTTTATCTTCACAAATCAATGGTTATATCAAGGATGTACGGGTTAAAGATTTTGATATGGTTAAAAAAGGCCAACCCTTGATGGATATTGATGCAACGACTTACANNGACTTACGACCAGAAAGTCACTCAGGCAGAGGCTTCTGTTGATCAGGCCAAGAACAGTCTGGCCAACCAAAGCCAGGCCATTGCACAGCGCCAGGCCGATATTGCTGCTGCCGAGGCTAAAGTTGATCAGGCCAATGCCCAATATCAACTTTCTTTACAGCAATTGGCCCGTTATCAGCAATTGGGAGATAGCGGTGCGGCTTCAAAAACCGAGCAGGACAAAATTGCCGCAGATGCCAAAAACAGCCTGGCCTTACTCAAACAGGCACAAGCCAATGTGCTGGTGGCGCAAGAGGCCCTAAAAACCGCACAGGTCGCTGCAACCGGATTAAAAGCCCAGGTGAACAATGCTCAAGCGCAACTCGACCAAGCCAGAACCACGAAAAATTACACTACCATTATCGCTCCCATGGATGGCCAGCTGGGTGAAGTCAGCCCACGCCCAGGGCAATACGTGGCTGCAGGTTCGCAGTTACTTTATTTAATTCCCAAACATACCTGGCTGATTGCGAACTTTAAAGAAACTCAAATTGCCAATATGCGTATTGGTCAGCAAGCCAGTTTTACTGTAGATGCGCTGAATCACCAGAAATTTACCGGTCATGTAGAGCGTATTGCCCCTGCTGCGGGCTCCGAATTCAGCGTCATCAAGGCTGATAATGCGACCGGCAATTTTACCAAGGTAGTGCAACGTATTGCGGTCAGAATTGCCATTGATCCTCATCAACAGGGCATTGAACGTCTGCGTCCGGGAATGTCTGTGGTGACTTCGGTCGATACCAGCTCCTGATCAAATAAGATGGAATATATTTATCTCCAATTGCGTACAATACGGTTAAATATTTATGGATCAGGATGAAATGTTTGACCGTTTTGCGCAGTCAGTGACTTATCAGAAACTTAAGCTTGATGCTCCAGTCACTGTTACCGTGAAGCGACTGGATCAGATTCATCCTCAAATTTCAGGCAACAAGTTTTTTAAACTGAAATACAACTTTCTGGAAGCAAAGCAGCAAGGCTTTAAAAAAGTCCTGACTTTTGACGGTGCCTATTCCAATCATATTGCTGCCACCGCTTATGCAGCACATCTGTTCGGCTTTGCAAGTGTTGCGATGATTCGCGGTGAAGAACTCAAACATAAAGCACTCAATCACACCTTGGCCATGGCGCAGCAATTGGGTATGCAACTGCATTTTATCTCCCGGCAACAATATCGTGAAAAGACCAGCCCTGTATTTCTTGAGCAACTGCAACAGCACTATCCCGAGCATTACCTCATTCCCGAAGGTGGAACTAATGCACTTGCCATTCAGGGTTGCAAGGAAATTTTAACCGCCGAAGACCGGCAAAATTATGATCTGATCTGCTGCGCCGTAGGGACCGGAGGAACAATTTCGGGGCTGATTGAAGCCAGTGCAGAACATCAACACATTCTCGGATTTTCTGCACTAAAAGGTGATTTTTTACAGCACGATGTCCAGCAATGGATCAGCAAAAGTAACTGGCAGATTAACGATGCTTATTGCTGTGGAGGCTATGCCAAGACCACGCCTGAACTGTTGCAGTTTATGCAGTCCTTTGAAGCTGAACATAATCTTCCTTTAGAGCAGGTGTATACCGCCAAAATGATGATGGGCTTAATGGATCTGATTCAGCAAAATCACTTTTCTCCAGATACACGGATTTTGGTCATGCATACCGGAGGTTTGCAAGGCCGGAGCAATTAGCAAGATCAATCCTGAAATTGGTGGAAAAATTGTCTATAATGCCCTGCTTTTATCTCCCGCGAGTGTGTCCATGTCTACAAATCAGTACGATGTCATTGTTTTAGGTGCCGGTGCATCAGGTTTGATGTTGGCCTACATGGCAGCACAGCGTGGCCGTAAAGTTCTGGTACTGGAAAAAGCCAACAAGGTGGGTAAAAAAATTCTGATGTCGGGTGGCGGTAAATGTAATTTTACCAACCTGTATGTCGAGCCTGAAAACTACATTTCACATAATCCGCATTTCGTGATTTCTGCGCTTAGCCGTTATACCAACTGGGATTTTATTGGTCTGGTTTGCGAACACGGGATTGAATACGAAGAGCGTAAACACGGGCAGCTATTTACCTTAAATGGCGCCAAAGAAATTTTAGCCATGCTGCTGGCCGAATGCGATAAAACTGGCCTGGTCGATATTAAAACCAGCTGTGAAGTCAAAGCGGTAACAGCTGTTGCAGATCAAGGCTTTCAAGTCGCAACGACTCTCGGCTATTTTCAGGCGGAATCTGTGGTTGTCGCAACAGGCGGTTTATCTGTACCTACCCTAGGGGGCTCAGGAATCGGTTATGACATTGCCAAACAGTTTGGCCACCATATTTACCCAACCCGTGCAGGCCTGGTGCCTTTTACTTTTTCTGACCAGTTCAAGGAAGTCACTACCCGTTTAAGTGGCAATGCCGTCGATGCCACCCTGTCTAATGATTTAAACAGTTTTACCGAAGCCTTGCTGTTTACCCATCGTGGTTTAAGTGGACCAAGTTCATTGCAGCTTTCTAACTACTGGAATGTCGGTCAAAGTTTTCACATCAACTTTCTGCCTTACCTCGATCTGGTAAATTTCTTTAAAACTAAAAAAGCCAGTCAGCCTAAAGTGCTACTGCGTACCTTGTTAACTGAGCATCTGCCTAAAAGTGTGGTGCTGGAATTACAAAATCTGATCTGGACAGACCTTGCCGATACGGCGATAGGTAATTTGAGTGACGATAAACTGGAACAGATCGCCAAGCGTCTGCATCATTTTGAAGTGAAGCCATCAGGAACTGAAGGCTACCGCACTGCGGAAGTGACCTTAGGCGGTGTAGATACCGCTGAAGTATCCTCAAAAACCATGGAAAGCAAGAAACAAAAAGGTTTGTACTTTGTCGGTGAAGTTCTGGATGTATCTGGTCACTTAGGTGGATTTAATTTCCAATGGGCATGGGCGTCTGCACATGCCGCATCGCAATATGTTTAATATGAATAGTTTATTCCAGATAATCCGTGCGTAGTAAATGAACCTGTTTATTCTGCTCTACACGTGTAATGGCAAGATGCATTTTTGCAATTGCTTCAGTGACATAAGCAGGTTTATTGGCTTCTCGTCTTTGCATGATTAAGTTTTTTACAACCTTATTTAATAACATTACTTTTCTCCTTTCATTATTCACTTCATACATCCGAGTATGAAGAATATATATTTCATTAATATTTATATAAACACTTAAATTTTATGAAATAGTTATTTTATAAATAGCATAAACAGAATATAAAAACGATTACTTTTTAACTATTTTTCATCTTTTGAGGGAGCTTGATCTGTCGAATCTGCATGATCCATCTGAGCATCTGCCTGCTTGGATTTGGCAAAGACAAATTTATAGGCACTAATAAAAAATCCTGCGGTAATACCTGCAATGACAATCGGGGCAATAAATTTATTCGGGGGTCTTTTACTCACTGAAATCTCCTGTTATGAATGAAGTTCTGCGGATTATTTTTCCATGGTGGTGACAATGCATTATTTAATCCATCCCAGGCTTGAAATAAAAAAATAAGTTAATTTCAGTCATTACTTTATAGTAATAGAGCAACAAAGAAATGTTGCTCTATTATGCACCAACAAAGCAGCGCTTTGTTGGTGCTCATGTGGCTGATGTTTCTGATTCTAGCGATTATTTTTTATCATCGCTGGAGCCAGGATTATTTAGACCTTTGTCGCTGTTGATATCGACATCGGATTCTTTCTCACCCGTAGATCCAAAAGGATTATTTACTGGCGGATTTTTTGGATCAACACGTAGAGAATCTGGAATACTCTGATCTGGACCCGGTTTTTGTGCATCTTGCGGTGCGGTAGTTAATGAAGCAGGAGTCGGATTGGACAAATCAGGCATGAGCGTTTCTTTCTGATCTGAGATTGGGTATGGACTCGCCGCTACGGGTTTGTTAGAACCAGACGTTGCTGGTGCGCCTCCATCCATTTCCAGCTCAGAAGATTTATCCACTGAAGGGTCCGAATCTTTATTTACCGCTGATGTGCCATGTGCAGTAAATGCTTGTGCAGCATGGGCAGAGATTGAGTCAGAATCTGAACTTGAAGTCATTAGGTCTGAATTTTCCTCATGGAAAGGATTAGGTTCTTTTGCTTCTCTTTTGCATTTATCAATTAAGTCAGTCAATACCCGTTGTGCCGGATCACGACCACCTAAACCAAAGGCCAAAGCAAAGGCAACCGCAACTGCGCCCAAGGTTAAACCGAAGGCAAGATTTACAATGGAGTCAGCAATACCCATTGCACGTAAGCCCATGGCAATAACTAAACCTATAATCAGGATGCGAACCAGGTTGGCCAACCAGCGTGAACTGGTATATTCACCACGCCCAATGACTTTCGCAACAATGTTTGCAAGCCAGAAGCCGATCATCAAGATGACGGCACCAAGTAAAATATTGGCACCGAACTGGATAAACATAGAGATCAGCGCACTGACCTGTTCAAATCCAAGACGGTTTGCAGCTTCCGATACTGCAAATAGCATGGTAAAGAAAACGATCATGTATCCAACAATGGTTGATACTTTGGTCGTTCCCAAAAAGCGTTGTGCATCCATTTTGGCAGGTAATTCGTCAACACCTGTTCCAGCCAATACGTCAACCACCAGATTAGCCACGAAACGTGAAACTACATAAGCCAAAATCAGAATTAAACCCGCCGCAATAATATGCGGAATCGCATTCATGATTTCATACAACATGGCTGTTGCAGGTTGTGAAATCGCCTGAATACCTAAAGCTTCAAATGCAATAATCAGCGCAGTAATAATAATTACAGCGAAAACAAAAGAGCCTAATACTTTTGGCAAATTAGAATTTTTCAGGAAACCAATCTTTTGTGTTTCATGCTGTAGATTTAAACTGCCGACCAGACCTTCAACAATACCGCGTACAATTTTTGCCAGAATATAACCGACAAATACAATCACACCCGCAATAAAGATATTAGGCAAGAATGAAACAACTTCATTCACCATATTTTGTACTGGAAGCAGCAAGCCGGTTAAGCCTAAAATAGACAGTACAATTGGCAGGAATAATAACAAAATCAGCCAATAAACAATGTCACTAATGTTCTGGCTAATCGGACTGACACCTACATCAGCACTTAATTTTTCGTCCAGTTCAGTTCGATCCAGCAGTTTTTGCATTCCTACTTTGACCAGAGTCGCTACAATCCAGCCAATAAAACCGACCGCAAGAGCCGCTAAAAGTCGAGGAATAAACAACAGGAATTGCTGAATCATATTGCTAAACGGTCCGCTCACACTGGTGAGATTAAGCACATTAAATGCACCTATGACCGCAATGATCATCACAATCCAAAAAACGATACGCGAAACAATACTTTCCATATTTGCGCGATGTCCTGTCGCACTAGAAAGTCTTTGATTTGTTCCAAGCTTTTGTAAAACTTTTTTAATTCCTGCCGCAATAATGAGGGCAACAATCCAACCTATGATTAAAATGGCGATGGCAGCTAAAATAGGATGAAATTGATTCCAATAATACATCGCATCAAATTCACCCCCTCTTGGGCCTCCAGAAAAATACTCATTCATATTGTCATGTCCTCTTGTTATTACTTATTGAAGTTCTATCGCAGATGAATATTGGGTTTAGTCGGTTAGTTAACCTAAAACTATGAAGTTATGAACACATTAGGATTCGAATATTTTTTCTTCAATACAAACCAGCATAAATACAACAAAAGCGCACATTAGATTGCAAAAAAGCCCTAATCCCTTCAGATTAGAGCTTTAAATGAATACATTAAAGTTCTCGCTCTAATTGGTATTACTACGTCCCACGCCCACATTGTCGGCTGCATTTTTAATCGCGTCACTTTCACCTGCTTCAGTTGCCGTATCTACAGCCGTCCCTACAGATTCATCGGTTGCAGTCGCTGTGCCGGTATTTGGAGTGGTATTATTTGGTGTTGCTGTTTCAGCAGCAGGATTGGGATGTCCAGGAGGCGCGTCTTTCGCATCCGGTTTGGTATCCGCAAACATGTATGCCAGTAAGGCAATAAAGAACACACCCACAAGAATCAAAATATAAACAGGTAAACGCTTTTTCTGATTTTTCTCTTCCTGTGTGGTTACATGAGGCGGTTTATTAAAATCATGTGCCATATATAGTCCTCTGCTTTATCTTGTTTTCATATTTTTATACTAGCAATATCCATAATTTAGTTATGTGTAAAAGCATAGTGACATGGTGAATACATGTAAACTTGGTCTAGAGGCTATCATATTAGAAAAGACGTTTTAAATTGGAGGAAGTGTGGGTTGCAAGCTCCATTTCATGTTCATCTTTAAGATGCACGCCGGAAAATTGCAGTTGGCGAGACTTTCGCATGAGTTTCATTAAACGCTGGATTGCCACCAATTCAGACAAACCGGCAGGACGCACATTGGAAATGCAATTGCGTTTGGCATCGGGGCAACCCTGATATGCGTTCCAAGTGTAATAAATTCCCATACTGTCTGGTGAACTTAAACCCGGCCGCTCACCAATCAGCATCACCAGCATTTTAGCTTTCAGAATTTCTGCCACTTCATCGCCCAGTGCTACCCGACTTCCGGTTGCAATGACCCATGGCGCAACCGACCAACCTTCATTTAGGCAAGCCTGAGCTAACTGCTCAATAAAATGCGCTGCATTATCTTCAATGGCACGTGCGGATAAGCCATCACCCGCCACAATCACCACATCATATTCACTCTGATGTTGCTGCTGATATTGCTGTAATAATGTTCTGGATGACTCTGACAGTAACCGACCTAAATCCGGACGTTTTAGATAGCTATTTTTATCTGCCGCACAACTGGAAATGTGCAAAATATCGTTATTCAGCTTTTTTAACTGTGCTTTTAAGCTTTCAACATCCAGCATTTTTAAAACGGCATCTTTGGCCTGCGCATGTGCCAGCTGGAACTGCAATGAAGGCTGGGTGGGCTGACTGCACCCCACGCGGCCCAAGGCAATTCGGGCATCGGTAAACTGTTTCAGTTGCTCCCAGGCATTTTGCTTCAGCTCGGGTTGAAACTGGACATCGTATTGTATTTTCATGCTCCAATCCTCCACTCATGACATGATTAAACGGGAGAACTTTTCCGGCAGCTGGCTCGGCCATTTCAGTTGTGTGTAATGCTGTTTCAAAATTCCTTGTTGCTCAAGCCAGGCTGCAAACTCGGGTGCCGGCTGCAAACCTAATAATTGACGAATGTATAAAGCATCATGAAAAGAAGTGGTTTGATAATTCAGCATCACATCATCTGAACCCGGAATCCCCATAATAAAGTTAATCCCGGCATTGGCCAGCAATGTGAGTAATACATCCATATCATCCTGATCGGCATCGGCATGATTGGTATAGCAAATATCGCAGCCCATCGGCAGCCCCAGTAATTTGCCACAGAAGTGATCTTCCAGCCCTGCCCGAATAATCTGTTTACCGTTATATAAATATTCTGGCCCGATAAAGCCCACTACGGTATTGACCAGAAAAGGCTGATACTTTCGAGCCACGGCATAGGCGCGCGCTTCCATGGTTTGCTGGTCCGCCCCATGATGGGCATTACTGGATAAGGCACTGCCCTGTCCGGTTTCAAAATACATCACGTTCTGACCGACCGTACCGCGTTTTAAACTTAAAGCCGCTTCATAGCCTTCCTGCAACATGGCTAAATCAATCCCGAAAGCGCTATTGGCGGCTTGTGAACCAGCGATCGACTGAAACATTAAATCGACCGGCACATTTTTATTGACCAGCTCTATGCCTGAACTGACATGAGTCAAGACACAGGACTGGGTCGGTATCTCATATTCATGAATAATATGATCCAGCAGTCTTAAGAGTTCTGAAAGATTCTGCAAATTATCGGTCGCCGGGTTAATGCCTATCACGGCGTCACCATTGCCATACATCAAGCCATCTAAAATACTGGCAGAAATCCCGAGTAAATCATCGGTAGGATGGTTCGGCTGTAATCGGGTCGAAAGCCGTCCTTCCAAGCCAATGGTGTTCCTAAATTGGGTGATCACCCGGCATTTCTTTGCAACCAGAATCAAGTCCTGATTGCGCATAATTTTGCTCACTGCAGCCACCATTTCAGGCGTCAGCCCCGCTTGTAAATGTTGCAATTTTTCTGTGCTGGCATCTTCACTGAGTAACCAGTTGCGAAAGTCTCCTACGCTAAAATGTGAAATGGGATAAAAAGCCAATGCGTCATGTTCATCAATGATTAAACGGGTCACTTCATCCTGATCATAATCAATCAACGTTTCTTGCAAAAATTGCTTGAGCGGAACATCTGCCAGACACATCTGTGCTGCGACCCGTTCTGTTGCATCTTGTGCTGCGATTCCTGCCAGCTGGTCGCCCGAGCGTTCCGGCGTTGCTTTTGCCATTAAAGTTTTCAAATCTGCAAAAACATAATGATGATGAGCTACATTGATTTGATACAACATGCTGCATTGCTCCTGATTTTCTTATTATTTCAGTTCCTGTTCTGCGGCCTGGATATTGGCAAACTCTTCTTCTGGCGTTCCGGCAACCAATTTGTTTCGGCTATAAACCAGGAAATACACGATAAAAACCACATAAATGGCGGCTGCCATCAACCAGACTTTAGGATCGACCACAAAGCCGGCGACCACTGCAATTGCAGCGAGAATCAAGGCAACCGATGCAGTAATGATTCCACCCGGTGCTTTGTAGGGACGCGGCATATCGGGTTTTGAAATTTTCAGTTTGATGTATGCCATCATCATCAGTACATAAGAAATGGTGGCACCAAACACAGCCATCAAAATAAGCAGATCGCCCTCTCCAGTTAATGACAGCATAAAACCAATAATACCCGGAATGATAATCGCCAAATGCGGAGCATGGTTGTTATTTGTTAAAGAGAGTTTTTTCGGTAAATAGCCGGCACGTGAAAGTGCAAAGACTTGGCGTGAATAGGCATAAATGATCGAGAAGAAACTGGCAATTAAACCGGCCAAACCGACAAAGTTTACAAAACCAGCAAGCCAGGTACTCTCACCATAAACTGCTTTTAAGGCATCAACCAGCGGTGCGCCTGAATTTTTTAAAGCATCTGCACCCGCTGCGCCTGGACCTAATACCAAAATACTCAAAGCAAAAATGGCAAGGATGAGCATGGAGCCAATTAAACCACGCGGTAATGATTTATGCGGCTCTTTGGCTTCTTCAGCGGCTAAAGGCACGCCTTCCACTGCCAGAAAAAACCAGATGGCATAAGGTACTGCGGCCCAAATGCCTAAATATCCTAAAGGCAATAATGCACTCCAACCGACCGCATCAGTATTGACTGCAATATTCAACAGGTTGGCACGATCAAAGTGAGGTGCCATCGCCACAATAAAGACCAGTAAGGCGATTGCTGCAACGGCAGTAATCATAAAGATAATTTTTAAAGCTTCCCCTGCACCTTTTAAATGCAGTCCCATAAAAAATAAATAGCAGACCAGATAAACCATCCAGCCTCCAATGCCAAATAAGGATTCGCAATAGGCGCCAATAAAACAGGCAATCGCCGCAGGTGCAATGGCGTACTCAATTAAAATAGCCGTACCGGTCAAGTAACCGCCTAATGGACCAAAAGCCGTCCGCGCAAAACTGTAACCGCCGCCCGCTGTAGGCAACATGGTCGACATTTCCGACATGGCTAAACACATGCACAGGTACATGACTGACACAATGATGGTGGCAATAAACATTCCGCCCCAACCGCCTTGTGCCAAACCAAAATTCCAGCCGGCAAAGTCACCTGAAATCACATAGGCAACTCCTAGGCCAACCAAAAGCAGCCATCCGACAGCACTTTTTTTTAATTGACGTTGGGCAAAATAGTCTTCTGTCACGTTTCCCGCTATCGGGGCATTTTCTATTACGGTTTTAATTTCGGACATACGCACCTCTTATTCTATTTTTTGCAATAACAAAATAAATGCATAAGCCATACCAGTTTTGAAAATTTGGTAAAAAATGCTTTAAGCGACTGTTGCAGCAAAATAAAGGCAGTGCATTTTTATCTTTAAGCTTAAATCAAGATGAATCTGGCTAAAGGTGCTGAAAGGTTTAAAATGAGCTATAATTGTGCACCTTGTTTTTCATGCTGCTTAACTTTATGGCGTATCGTCAGCAATCTGTAACGCTTGATTTGGACACTGACGTCACTCATCAATGTTGCTTGCATTACACTCGTGATCAACATCTCATTGGTATTATTGAATTTAATAAACCAAGTTACGTGCTTAAATGGGGTGATCTGGAATATTTCCGTCGTCGTACCGAAGAATTTTCAGTGATGCCTTTCCCTGAATGTATCAATGCGATGGTGATTGATATTCGTAATATCGCACCTTTTTTAGATAATGAAGTGCCGATTATTCCTTGGCGCTTATTGGAAGAAGAATGCCCAATCCGTTTGGTGGTTCCACAAGATCGACTTGAACATTATGCAGGTCTGTTTGAACCGACCTGGCTCACCAGTGATGTGGATACAGCTATTCAGGAAATCCGTGAATATATTGATATGTTTGTGCACTAAGATAATGATATTAAAAAACCTCCACTGTGGAGGTTTTTTTGTGCCTTGTATTCCCTCTCCTTTTAGGAGATGAGCAGCACTGCTGC
>DKLL01000002.1:7411-7948 GCA_002455755.1 Acinetobacter sp. UBA6641 | reverse complement strand
CAAACCGTACCATTCACCTGGCGGTGGATGATGCAACCATGGCAGCGCGCCGTGAAGCGCAAGAAGCCAAAGGCTGGCAGCCTGCGGAACAGCGTCCACGTAAAGTGTCTAAAGCCCTCAAAGCGTATGCGATGCATACCACCAGTGCCTCGAAAGGTGCGGTACGTGAAATTTAATTTGTAGTTTTTACAAATTTTAGAAAGCACTCCAGATGGGGTGCTTTTTTATTGATTATTGAAAATAGCACGGTCGCATTTTACTTTGTACTCTTGCAATAGCATTGCGTAGACGATGTTTTACTTTTGGCGGCGCAAAAGTAACAAAACGCCTTTGTTTTCCTGATGCAGCATCCTTGCTGCACAGAAAAACAGCGACATCCATGTCGCTNNNNCACTGAAGCTTAAAATCGGTCATCGCCAAGGAATAAAATAATGAGTAAACAGAATATCCGCGAGCATTCCGCACCGGTCTATGAAGGCATCGAAAATGCGCCGGCGCGTTCCATGATGCGTGCCACAGGTTTTAAAGATGCCGATT
>DKLL01000002.1:0-7405 GCA_002455755.1 Acinetobacter sp. UBA6641 | reverse complement strand
CGTGAAATTATTGCCGATTCGATTGAAGCCGTAGTCGGCTGTCAGGCCTATGATGGTGTGATTGCCATCGGAGGCTGTGACAAGAATATGCCGGGTTGCATCATGGGACTGGCGCGTTTAAATCGGCCGGGACTGTTTATTTATGGCGGAACCATCAAGCCAGGTGCGGGTCATACAGACATGATCTCGGTATTTGAAGCCGTGGGTCAGTATGCCAAAGGTGAGATCAATGAAATTCAGGTTAAACAGATTGAAGAAGTGGCTCTGCCAGGCCCGGGTTCCTGTGGTGGCATGTATACCGCCAACTCGATGGCATCGGCAATTGAAGCACTTGGCATGAGCCTGCCGGGTTCATCGGCTCAGGAAGCGGTGTCAGACGAGAAGCTACTGGACTGTAACCGTGCCGGTGAAGCGGTAATGAACTTGCTGCGTCTGGACATCAAGCCACGCGACATCATGACCAAGGCGGCATTTGAAAACTCGATCAAAGTGCTCATTGCCTTGGGCGGTTCGACCAATGGCGTGCTGCATCTGCTGGCGATGGCCCATACCGCCGGCGTTGAACTCACCCTGGATGATTTCGTCCGGATTGGGAAAGACATTCCTGTAGTAGCCGATTTGCGACCATCAGGGAAATACCTGATGTCTGAACTGATTGCCATTGGCGGTATTCAGCCGTTGATGAAACGCATGTTGAATGCAGGCATGCTGGATGGTTCCTGCTTGACTGTGACCGGTAAAACGCTGGCGGAAAATCTGGCAGATGTAGAGGACTATCCAGAAGGACAACAGATTATTCTGCCATTTGATGCACCGATTAAAAAAGACTCTCATTTAGTAGTTTTAAAAGGCAACTTGTCACCGACAGGTGCAGTGGCAAAAATCACCGGTAAAGAAGGACTGTATTTTGAAGGGCCGGCACGTGTGTTCGAAGGTGAAATTGGTGCCATGCGCGGAATTTTGGACGGTGAAGTACAAGAAGGCGAAGTGGTGGTGATTCGTGGCGAAGGTCCTAAAGGTGGACCGGGGATGCCAGAAATGCTGAAACCGACTTCCGCCATTATAGGAAAAGGTCTGGGAAAATCTGTTGCACTGCTCACCGATGGCCGTTTTTCAGGCGGCAGTCATGGCTTTGTAATTCGTCACGTGACCCCTGAAGCCTATGAAGGCGGCCCGATTGGTCTGGTTAAAAATGGCGACAAAATTTCCATTAATGCTGAAACCCGTGAAATGACATTGCATATTTCCGATGAAGAGCTGGCAGCGCGTAAAGCGGCATGGGTTAAGCCCGAACCGAATTATCGCTACGGTGCTTTGGCGAAGTTTGCCAAATTGACTACTGGTGCTGAAAAAGGGGCAGTTACGGATCTAAATTTAGATGTATAATTGATCATTACCTAACAAATTGTTATAAACCCTTGTAGCACACAAGGGTTTTTTTTCGAGGCTGATCTCATGTCACTGTTACGCCGTTGGTTTGATCCACTCCGATCGCGTTGGTTCTACCAAAAGCCGACTCGTCAGGTGGTGTTATCTACGGAGCAGGGTTTAAGCATCCACTTGCGTCTGGATGATGTCTATAGCTATCTGGCTGTACAGCAGTTACCTGAACTTGAAGAAATCTTGAGTGATGAGATCAAACCTCTAAAGGTGATTATTTCCAGCCGAACGGCAGAACCTCCCAATAACATGTCAAAAATGGAGTGGCAAAACTACTGCCTCAACGATGCCAAAATTCTGTCCAAACAGCATCGCTTTAGTTTCCATGACACCCCGGAACAACCGCCACTTGAAGCCATAGAACAGGCAGAAACCATCCTGCGCAATACTCCCTTACGCGGACAGGATTTCCTTTATTTACTCGAAGATGTATTCCACATGCTGTGGCAAAAGCAGTATGGAAAATTACGTACCTTGCACGCCATGGCCAGCCGACATCATAGTGCACAAAACTTCCCGGAACGAATTTTTAACGATGCCGAGGTCCTGGCCAGTTATTTTGAATTTGGTGAAAGGAAGTATCATGCGGTTGATGATCTGCTGCGTTTGACTCGCCGTTTAAAACAGCAAAAATTGCTGACAGGCAATCCCATCTTCCTGATTAACCATATTGAATGGCGCGAGCATCTGATTTCTGATGCAGAAGAACTGAATGAAATTCAGGCCCTGGATCCGGAACTGGATTTATATATTGCCCTAGAAGATCCGGTCTCCTGGCTGTTATTGGCCTATATTAAGGAAGAACTGGCCAATTTTTACAATATTCACCTTAATGTTTACCCCTTGTCCTATCATGGACGCGATTTGTTTGACTGGGGGCTGGCCACCCGCCTTTCCAAACGGACAGAAGTGAAATTTACCCCATTTTGCCGTCCGACCCAGCAGGCTACTTTTGACATGGCACAACTGTTTTATAGCGTGCCTGAAGAACAGCGCGTCGAAGCCATGTATCGTATTTTGCAGGCGGTCTGGACCAAAGGCAAAGATCTTTCCTTTAAGTCACATTTTGATCAGATTAAGCGTGATCTAGAGATTAATGAACTGAGCACTGAAGATATCACTGCCAAATTGAAAGAAAATGACATACTCTGTGAAATGAAATCTCAGCCGGATTTTCCAGTGCTTGAACTGCGCATTGACGGGCAAAGCTATGTATTTAATAGTTTGTACCGGGTCTGGATGATTGAGAGTATTTTTAGTAATGTTTTAGAAGACCAATATAAAAGTGAAAATGATGATAGCAAAGATGAAAAAAGAGAAATGTGAGTCTTTAGAACAAGCCCGTGCAAAGATTGATGTCATTGACACAGCGCTTATTGACATGATTGCGACCCGTCAATTTTATGTCGATCAGGCTGCGCGTTTTAAGCGTACTGTACAGGATGTGCAGTCACCTGAACGAGTAGAGCAGGTGATTCAGAAAGTGCGTGCACAAGCTCTAGATCTGGGCACCGATCCCGATTTGGTAGAACACTTATATCGTGAAATGATTCAGCGTTTTATTCAACGTGAGTTAAAAGAGATTCGACCGTAATTTTATTGCCTGTTTATAAATTCAATCAGCAAAATAAAAAAGACACCTTATAAAGGTGTCTTCAACCGCGCGGCTTATCTATTAAGCCAGTCGGTAATAGGTATAGGTTACGCGGTCATTTTTATAAACAGCATGGCTGTTTTGGCGGAAATCAGAAACCCATTGACGACCGGTATAGGCAGCAATATGGCCATAAATATGCTTTTGGGTTCTATGGATAATATAAATATCGCCTTCTTTTGGATTATCAAAAGAGGGATTGATTTTTTTATAGCCAATTGTCTGTAGAGTATTTCCCCAATCCGCAGCTGCGACAGGATGATTTAAAATCCGAGCCCCAGCAGACTGTAATGCAATCCGGATGCTTCGAGCACATTTTTTGGTACTGGTCGCCGAGGAAATACTATGTAACTTTTGCGTGAATTTACGCACATCGAGATAGGGAATACCTTTATTTTTGGAGTTTTTGGCGCCTGAACCTGCCTGATGTTTCTGGAAATTCTGGGAGATTACCGCAGTATTCTGATCTGCAGTGTTAATCATATTGCTATGATGTCCATCATAAATCATTCTTAAATCTCTACCTTATCTTCAATTACTTTTAGAAAAAATAGACAGCATTCTTCAGAACTAAAACCCGAATATTTTTTCTCTAACTCTCAATAGTGAAAATGCTATGTTATTACATAGCCTATTCATGCGAAGCGCGTACTTTAAAGAGCTTTTGTTTAAATATCCACCCGTTTTAGTCTAAAAAAAGAGCAGTTTTAAGTAAAAAAAGCGTTGAAATTGCCTACATCCAGGTAGAAATTGAATTTAAGATAGCTCATAAATCATAAAGTTAAGACAAACTTAATAATATGTTATTAATTGATGTAATTTTTATGTAAACATGCAATTAATCGCCTAATTGTTAATCAATAATTAACATTTTGTCATATTTAGAGTCCTTTTTTTAACAGTCCTGTGCCTTGAAAGCCTCAACTTTTTCTTGAGGCTTACTCTGGAAAATAGTGATTTTTAAAGCACTCTGAGTCACCTATGATCGGCTTAAAATTTAACGGGTGTTGAATATGATTGGCTTTGTGATTGGGGTGTTTGCCATTGCAGGCATGATTAAAGGCACCCTTGGACTGGGGTTGCCTGCGGTTTCCATGGGCTTGCTGACGATTTTTATCAGTCCCTTTCAGGCAGCCACCTTGTTGATCGTACCGTCAATGGTCACCAATTTCTGGCAACTGTTTGCCGAAGGTCAGGTGCTGAAACTGATTCGTCGCTTTTGGCCGCTGTTGCTGGGCATTGTGGTCGGTTCCATCTGGAGCATTTTTCCCACCCTGGGACATGGCGAGTTTCAGAGTGAGGCGCTGCTCGGCGGAATGCTGGCCTTGTATGGCTTGTACGGTCTATTTGCCAAGAACATGCCCAATCTGGCCGCGCATGAAAAATGGTTATCTCCGATGATGGGTTATTTGGGCGGGGCACTCACAGTCGCTACCGGGGTGGTCGTCATTCCTGTGGTGCCTTACTTGCAATCGTTGCATCTCAAACGTGATGATCTGGTGCAGTCGCTCGGTCTGGCTTTTACCATCTCCACGATTTGTCTGGCAGTATTTCTACATCAGAATCCGGTAGAAAATATTCCCATGGATTATAAGATGTCATTTATTGCCCTGCTTCCGGCCTTAATGGGAATGTGGCTGGGAACCAAAATCCGCTATCGCATTCCCGAACAAAAATTTCGTAAAGTATTCTTTTGTGGTCTGGTCATTTTTGGTGGTTATATGGTGTTGCATCAGTTTGGTCTGCTTTAAAGTCAGTAAAACAATCTGATCCAGAGTTTTTAACTTGGCAATCTGGATTTATGCGAAATTAAAAACTGGCTGAAATGTTGATAAGTAACCGGCAAGGCATCAAAGTTTTTTGCTGCCAATAACAGCTTGCGATTGGCCCAGTCACCAGTCAGTTCAATTTGCTGAAAAGAATAAACTGACTGTAAACGATTAGCTGCACGTTTCGGCATAATGGCAATTCCGACGCCATTAGCAACCACCTGAGCAATCGCAGCAAAATTGGGTAAACGTAAACGGTACTGAATCGCGCAGCCCAGTAATTTGGCTTGAGTTTTAATTGATTGCTGCAAGGAATGATATTGCATTAAGCCCACAAAGGGGTAATTCAGTACATCGGCTAATTGCAGGGTCGATTGTTGCTGTAGCTCATGACCCATGGGGCAAATCAATACCAGAGGATCATCGGAAAACTCCAGGGTCTGTAACTTTTTTGAATTAAAAAAACCTGAAATCAAGCCGAGCTGGGCGCTGCCATTTTCCAGAGCCTGAATAATGTCGTTACTTTCCGCTTCTTTTAGCTCAATCTGGATATTGGGGTTTTCAAGCAAATAAGAGGGCAAAAGCAGGGGCAGATATTCACTTTGAGCTGAGGAATTACACCACAGTGTCATTTCACTTTGCGCGCCTGTAGCGAAGGGCAGCATCTGTTGTTGTAATTGTTGCGCTTGGTGAACCAGCATCTGCGCCTGTGTGGCAAACACCTGTCCAGCAAGGGTCAGCTTGACGCCAGAGGCATGCCGGGTAAATAAATGCGCCGCAAACTGCTGTTCAATTTTTTTAATCCGTTCGCTGGCGGCTTGCAGCGAAATGGCGGAGCGTTCTGCACCTTTGGTCAAACTGCCCGTATCTACAATATTCAAGAAAAGTTGCAAATCAAAAAAGTCGAGACGCATCTGCTGAGTCTGTTCAGTGAAATTTAACTCATCATACTAAAATTTATTCAGCTTCAGACATAAAAAAAGCAGCCTGAAGGCTGCCTGAAAATTTGTCTTTATATTTATGATTTATCGCCCAGGCTAAAGAACCAGTTCAGGATGAGGGCTGCAAATGTAGCGGTACCAATCCCACCCAGGTTAAAGCTGCCGAATTGCAGGGCAAAGTCACCCGTACCTAAAATAATGGTCACCGCAGCCACCATCAGATTTTTGTTTTTAGAGAAATCAACCTTGTTTTCAATCCAAATTTTGGCTCCGGCAATGGTAATTAAACCGAAGACCACAATCGAGGCACCAGTTAAGATAGCAGTCGGAATGGTGTGAATGATCGCACCAAATTTTGGTGAAAGTCCCAAGAAAACTGCAAAGATACCGGCAAAGACAAAAATGATTGTCGAATAGACACGTGTTACTGCCATCACGCCAATATTCTCACCATAGGTGGTCATGCCCGGAGCACCGACGCCACCCGATAAAGTCGTTGCAAGACCATCGGCCACAAAGGCTTTGCCAATATGCGGATCAAGGTTTTCACCGGTCATGGCACCGACAGCTTTAATATGTCCCAAGTTTTCAGCCACTAAAATCAAGGCAATGGGTGCAATAATCAGCATGGCGTTGAGATCAAATACCGGTGAGTGGAAGGTCGGAATACCAAACCAGTCGGCTTGCTGAATTGGAGCAAAATTAATAGGCGTACCATGTCCCATCACATTGGAAACAATATAATAGATCAGGTAAGCCAGTAATAAACCGATCAGTAACAGCAGACGTTGCAGCAGGCCTTTGGTAAATACCGCAATCGAGCCCATGCACATCACGGTGACCAGTGACATCCACATATTAAAGTTATTACCCGCCACGCCTTTAACCGTCACCGGTGCCAAATTCAGGCCGATGATCATGACCACGGCACCGGTCACTACAGGGGGCATGAGTTTTTCAATCCATTTGGTGCCGGTTGCCATCACAATAAAGCCAAAAATCGCATACAGCACACCACAGGCCATGATGCCGCCGGCAGCCAGGGCCAGATTGGCATTCGGTGCACCTGTGCCTGAAGCGGCATAACCCGTTGCCGCAATTACTACCCCAATAAAGGCAAAGCTGGAACCCAGATAACTCGGTACTCGACCGCCGGTCACCAGGAAAAACAGAATGGTACAGATCCCTGACATTAAAATGGCCAGGTTTGGATCAAAACCCATCAGGAAGGGTGCAAGTACAGTCGCCCCAAACATGGCAAAAGCATGCTGTACGCCCAAAACCACACTTTGAGCAGGCGGAAGGTATTCATTGGTACCTACAGGACGTGCATCGATACTGCCTTCGTACGGGCGCCATTTGGGAAACCAATTGGACATTTTTTGAGCACTCTAAAAACAAATTGTGCACATCATACGCTTCTTTTTTGGAAGATTTAATCATTGAAACAAAATTTTGTTCAAACTAATGCTATGACTTTTCAAATGTTTTTACCATATGGTAAAAGTTTCTTTATTTAAAAAATAATGCTAAATCAATAGTTAATATGGATGAAGATGTTTCAATTTATTCATAAGTATTTTTTATTTTATTTATAAAAA
>DKLL01000031.1 GCA_002455755.1 Acinetobacter sp. UBA6641 | reverse complement strand
CCAAGATTACCCAGTTTGGACGTGTACTCAGCACCCTGAATATCGATATCATCTTCGCTAATTCACCGCAGGCCAAAGGCCGTGTGGAACGGGCCAACAGAACCCTTCAGGACCGTCTGATCAAGGAGATGCGCCTGGAAGGTATCTGTTCGATTGAGCAAGCTAATGTCTGGCTACCCTGCTTCATTGAGCAGTTCAATCAGAAGTTCGCCAAGATGGCTTTTAATCCTAAGAATCTACATCGGCCTATCATGGAAACAGCTGAAGAGTTAGATGATATTTTTACTTGGCGTGAACCCCGCAGAGTCACGAATAGCCTGACGATTACTTATGATAAATGCGTATATCTCCTGGAAAACACCGAAGAAAATCAAAGGTTGATCGGTAAGTATCTTGAGTTCCTGGAATACCCGGATGGTACTGTAGCCCTCATGCATGATGGCCGAAAGATCAATTACAGCCTCTTCGATAAACTAAGTCAGCTGAATCAGCGAGAGATTGTTGAGAATAAACGGTTGGGTGCTGTTCTGAATCATATCCAACAACAGCATGAAGAACTGGAACAACAAAACAAACGCAATCGTTCTCAAAAGATGCCAAGCAGACGTGCACAGAAAATAGCAATCAAAGAACGAAATCTGAATCCTGTGCTTGACTTGGAAATGTCCATATAGGACATTTCTATTTGGTTATTAGGTAGGACATTTCTACTTGGGAATAACAATAAAACAATAAAAAAGGGATGCATATGCATCCCTTTTTTAGTCATTATTTGAAATTAATCAAACAGACCGAAGAACGATTTTTTCTTAGGTGATGATTTATTGTCATCACCATCCATCGTTTCTTGCAATTCTTTTAACAACTCACGTTGACGTGCAGTCAAATTGACTGGTGTTTCTACCACTACGCGGCAAAGCAAGTCACCCTGCATGCTGGTACGTACCGGTTTCACCCCTTTACCACGCAAGCGGAACAGTTTGCCGGTTTGAGTTCCCTCAGGAATTTTCAGGCTGACACGGCCATCCAGGGTTGGAATCTGAATTTCTTTACCCAAGGCAGCATCGGCAATGCTGACTGGCACATCCATATACAGGTCTGCACCGTCACGCTGGAAAATTTCATGCTCGCGCACCACTACTTCTACGTATAGATCACCGGACTGACCATCACGAATCGCTTCACCCTTACCGCTTAAACGTACGCGGTCGCCGTTATCCACCCCTGCAGGAATGGTCACTTCAAGGGTTTGCTGACGGTCTTTTACGCCTGAACCATGACAGGTGTTACACGGGTTCTTGATGATTTTACCCTGACCGCGACAGGTACTACAGGTTTGCTGAACAGAGAAGAAACCTTGCTGCATACGCACTTGACCTGCACCATGACAGGTTTTACAGGTTTCAACATCATTCGGGTTTTTAGAACCTTTACCATCACAAGTCTCACACGGTGCCGGTGCGGTAAAAGTAATGGTTTTTTTCACGCCTTTGACCGCTTCTTCAAGCGTCAATTCCATTACATAGCGCAGGTCTGATCCGCGGCGTGCACGTTGCTGGCCACGGCCACCACCGAATGCGCCACCAAAAATGTCACCAAACTGACTAAAGATGTCTTCTGCGCTGAAACCGCCACCGAAGCCACCACCACCCATGCCGCCTTCAAAAGCGTTATGCCCCATACGGTCATACATGCTGCGTTTTTCGCTATCCGATAAAATTTCATAAGCTTCAGCAGCTTCTTTAAATTTTTCTTCAGCTTCAGGGCTGTCCGGGTTACGGTCTGGATGATATTTCATCGCCAACTTACGGTAGGCTTTTTTAATTTCATCATCACTAGCGGTTTTAGCGACGCCCAAAACCTCATAATAATCACGTTTAGCCATGTCTGGCGATGCTCCTCACGGAATTTTATTTAATACTTAACTGTGGAGTGAAATTGGGGATGCAAACAAATTTTACAAGGGGACGATGGGAAAAAAATTTATCCAGATTAGAAAACGGCTTTATTTTTGAAAAATCGGGAGATTCCTTTCAGCCACGCATTCAACAGGAATAAAAAGGCAATCATGGCAAAAATCACGCCTGCAACGGTACATCCTTTTACCCAAATTGCGCTATCCCAATAAAAGAAAATCAGTGGAATAAACCACAGCGCCGCAAAACATACCAAGATCATATAAATGACAATATTACGCATGATCCAGAGCGCTTGAGCCTCAAGCCAGACCTCTGCTTCGTCCACCTGTGTGACTCTACGTGCAAACCAGTAAGCAAATATGCCACTAATCACAGTAAATAAGGCCAAAAACATCAAGACATAGGAAATCGCAATAGAACGGCGAAGTCGGCTTAAGTTGTCTTGCTTCATGTGCGTTTTAACCCCATTTACCACATGTTTGGATTTTTAATATGCAGTAAATTGCTTTATAGAAATGTATACAAAGATTAGGTGCTACTATATTGAACTTTTCAATATTTCGCACCTTATTATTGTCAAAAAATTACTCCGTTTGGCTATTTTTTTGCACTTTAAACCATTGTGCATACAATGCAGGTAAAAAGAACAAGGTGAGCAGGGTCGCCACAATCAGACCGCCCATAATCGCAACGGCCATTGGACCAAAGAAAATACTGCGTGACAAAGGAATCATCGCCAGTACGGCGGCTAATGCGGTCAGAACAATTGGACGGCAACGACGTACGGTAGCTTCAATAATGGCATCCCAAGGGTCATGCCCGGCCTGAATGTCCTGTTCAATCTGGTCGATCAGGATTAAAGAATTGCGCATGATCATGCCAGAGAGTGCAATGGTTCCCAGCATTGCCACAAAACCAAAGGGTTTATTCAGCAATAACAGAAACAGGACTACTCCTATCAGTCCTAGAGGCGCAGTCAAAAACACAGTAAACGCGCGTGACATACTCTTGAGCTGAATCATTAACAAGGTCATCACCACCGCCAGGAAGAACGGCATACCGGCATTGACCGAATTTTGTCCACGTGCCGACTCTTCAACCGTACCACCCACTTCAATCAGATAACCGCCTGGCAGTTCGGCACGCAGCTGATCCATTTGATCGGCCAGTTCACTCACTACAGTAGCCGGCTGCAAGTTGGTTCGAATATCCGCACGTACGGTAATGGTCGGCAAACGGTTACGATGCCAGATCAGGCCATCTTCAAATTTATATTCAATTTTGGCAATTTGCGCCAATGATACCGAACCGCCATTGGCAGTGGGTACGGCCAGACTGGACAGGGATTCCACACTGATCCGTTCGTTCTGATCACCACGCAAACGGATTTCAATCAGTTCACGTTTTTCGCGATACTGGTTAATCACGGCACCACTGATGGAACTGTTCAGAAATTGCGATAAATCCAGGCTCGACACACCCATTTGGCGGGCACGGTCCTGATCAATATTCAGCTGAATGACCTTGCTTGGCTCGCCCCAGTCCAGATGCACATTGGTGGTGTTCGGATTATCTGCAATGACCGCTGACACTTTATGCGCCCACTGACGTACCAGATTCAGGTCTTCNNGATCCAGCGGCAAATAGAAACGGGTGGAACCTGTACCGACATAGGCTACATAGTTGTCGATGCCCTGTTTGGTCGACAGGAATTTTTCCACTTTCTTTACGGCATTTTCTGTGGCCGTGAGCGATGCGCCTTCTTCCAGTTTTAAATCGACCAGAATTTCGGCACGGTTGGAGGGCGGGAAGAACTGTTGCGGTACCAGTTTAAACATCAGCACCGACAGCACAAAAATGCCGACCGTGGCGGCAATCACGGTTTTACGATAGCTCAGGCACTTATTTACCAGCGATCTAAACTTTTGATAAAACCGGGTTTGGTAAGGATCATGATGTTCACCGGCATGATGCAGCAGCGCAGGAGGTTCCGGTTGCTTGCGTAAGCGTGCCCATAAGCGCTGATACCACGGTGCTTTCTGAAGCAGGTCTTTATTAAAATCTGGCAGCAGTTTATCGCCCAGATAGGGGACAAAAAGGACTGCTGCAAACCATGACACCACCAGGGCAATGGTCACTACCTGGAAAATGGAACGGGTATATTCACCGGTACTGGAGGCCGCAGTGGCAATCGGCAAAAAGCCGGCTGCGGTAATCAGGGTGCCGGTCAGCATGGGAAAAGCCGTGGTTTTCCAGGCAAAACCTGCCGCCTCCAGCCGGCTATAGCCCTGCTCCATTTTTACGGCCATCATTTCAATGGCAATAATGGCGTCATCCACCAATAAACCGAGCGCCAGAATTAAAGCGCCGAGCGAAATTTTATGCAGTCCGACATCGAATAGATTCATGCCGGCAAAGGTCATGGCCAGCACCAGCGGAATGGAAAATGCCACCACCAGACCGGTACGGAAACCCAGTGAAAAGAAACTGACCAGTAAAACGATAATCACCGCTTCCGTCAGCACTTTCATGAATTCATTCACGCTGCGCTTCACAGCAACGGGTTGATCAGACACCTTTTTCAGTTCCATACCCAAGGGCAAAGATTGTTGCAAATGGGCAAATTCAGCCTCTAAATTTTTCCCTAAAGCCAGAATGTCGCCGCCTTTACGCATGGAAACTGCAATGCCAATGCCATTTTCGCCCATAAAACGCATCCGTGGCTGGGCCGGTTCGCTAAAGCCGCGATAGATTTCGGCAACATCGCCCAGCTGAATGGTCTTGCCTGCCACCAAAAGCGGCATCTGCTTGAGTTCATCGACATTTTGCAACTGACCACTCACGCGCATTTGAATGCGGTCGGTCCCTGTTTCAAAGAAACCGGCACTGGCCATGGTGTTTTGCTGCTGTAGCGCTTGCTGAATCGCGGTGACCGGGATACCGAGTTGTGCCGCTTTGGTATTGGACAGTTCAATCCAGATTTTCTGGTCCTGCAGGCCCACCAGATTGACTTTTGCAACATCCTTGACACGCTGCAACTGCAACTGCAAACGGTCGGCATATTCCTTCAATATGGCATAGTCATAATCTTTGCCGGTCAGGACATAGATATTTCCGAAGGTATCGCCAAATTCATCATTAAAAAAAGGACCCTGTACGCCATTCGGGAGTTGATGCTGGATGTCACCGATTTTTTTACGCACCTGATACCAGACATCGGGAATCTGGTTTGAGCGCAGCGAGTCTTTGGCAACAAACGTTACCAGTGATTCACCGGGACGCGAATAGGCCATAATGCGTTCGTAGTTGCCGGTGCTCATCAGTTCCTTTTCAATACGGTCCGTCACCTGCAAGGACACTTCCTGTGCGGTTGCGCCGGGCCAGTAGGTCTGGATCACCATCACCTTAAAGGTAAACGGCGGATCTTCACTTTGCGCCAGCTTGGAATAGGAAACGATCCCGACGATGCCGAGCAGCAGCATGAAATAAAGGATCAGGCCTTTATTTTTCAGTGCCCATTCCGACAGGTTGAAGTTCATGCCTAAATTCATGATGCAGCTCCTGGCTGAATTTTCACGGCACGATTTTCACGGTCAATCGGCTGGATTTTCTGTTTTTCACGCAATAAATGCACACCGCCAATCACCACATAATCTTGCGGATTCAGGCCAGACAATACCGGCACGCTGTCACGACCATAAGCCCCCAGTGTTACCGCCACCTTATGAATGGTCTGGTCCGGTTTCACCACCCAGACATAGGCCTGCTGGCCGTTGGCCGAAACGCTGGATAAAGGCACACTAAGTACATTGTTTTTGGTCTGATTAAAAAATACCCGTGCACTCTGGCCCAGCTGAATGGCAGCGTTGCCTTCACGCAAGGCTACTTTGACACTAAAGGTCCGGGACTGATCGGCTGCTGGAGAAATTTCACGCACATAGCCTGCAAATTTTTCTTCAGGCTTGGACCATAAGGTCACCCATGCTGGCTGACCGACCTTAATCTCTGAAATGGCCTGTTCCGGTACACCGATTACCACTTCACGGTCACCGGCAATTGCCAACTGATAGGCAGCTTGCCCCGCAGCGACCACCTGCCCCACTTCAATATTACGTGCGGTAATCACCCCGTTTTTGTTGGCTATCAGCTGGTTATAACCGGTCTGGTTACTGCTGACTTCATAATTGGATTGTGCCTGTTTCAGTGCGGACATCGCTGACTTATACTGGTTATCCACCGCATCATATTGTGAGCGGCTCACGGCATTCATCGGCAGCAGTTGCTTAAAGCGTTGCAGTTCATCTGCGGCAATTTTTGCTGCCGACTGGGCGCTTTCCAGCTGAGCTTTTGCTGCATTGAGCTGGAGCTGCGCATCTTTCACATCCAGTTTTGCCAGGACCTGACCCACTTTGACCTGATCCCCCACATCAACATAACGTTCAGTAATTTGTCCCGCAACCCGGAAGGCCAAAGCCGTTTGCTGACGTGCCTGCACATCTCCAGCATAACTTTTTTGCTCATTATGGCTACTGCTCGGCTGAGTCACCATCACAAACGGGACTTGTTCTGTTTCGGTTGCATCCGTGCTGCATCCCGTTAAGGTCACACTGCAAACGATGATCATGCTGGCAACTGCAATCTTGATTATGCTCATGAAGTTCGCTCTTATTTAAAAATGTTTTTTAGGGCAAAATAAGCAATCTCTTAAATTGATCATTTTTTAATTAATATACTGATCGGTACAGTAATTATGAACCTTGGGTCAAATCAATGACCTTTTTCATTTTTTTTGGAAAAAATTGTGCAAATAAATGTGGGTCGTCCCAAAGACTTGGAAAAACGTCGGCAAATTTTAAATGCTGCAAAAAGCCTATTTTTGAAATGTGGTTATCATGGTTCCAGCATGAATCAGATTGCTCAAGAAGCCGGTGTCACCAAACTGACGGTGTACAATCATTTTCAAGATAAAGCCAATTTATTTGTCTGCGCCATTGCCGCAACTTGCGAAGAGCTGATCAGTGCTCGGCCACTCAATTTGCATGCAGACAGCGATTTCCATAAAGAATTTGTCCATGCCTGCGAATTGGCCATGAATATCATTAACTTGCCGGAAGCTATCAAGCTGGAACTGCTGTTACTGGAACTTGCTGCGGAACAGAATCCACTGGCACAAATGTTTTATGAAGCTTCACATCTGCGCATGAATGCCGTATGGGAAAACTTCTTTCAACAAGCGATTGATCTGGGTTTTATTCAATCCGAAGACTTAAGAACCTTGAACCTGCTGATTGCTTCTTTACTTTGCGGTATGCGTCACCAAGAAGTCTTACTTGGCATGCGTGCAGTCCCTACAGCAGCAGAAAAGCAGCAGATTATTCAGTACAGCATTGACATTTTTATGCTGAAATATCAAAAAAAGCCTTAAAAGTTGTGGTTCTATTTTCCTAAATGCACATACGGCACATCAATTGCTAGTTTTTACAGCAAAAGATTACCGACTTTTGTCTGCCCCTACTTGGAATGTAACTTAATCGGGGTATATTCAAAAGAGAAGTCTAGGAGAATGAAAAAAATGATTCAACAAATTGATGCTCCACTGCGTGAGGATGTGCGCTTACTTGGGAATTTATTAGGAGAAACCCTTAAGGAACATGCAGGACAAGATTTGTTTAATCAGGTTGAACAAATTCGTGCCCTGTCCAAAGGGGCACGTGATGGGCAGGTAGAAGCCGAAAAACAGCTTGAACAACTATTCCTGAGTCTGGAAGATGATGAGATTCTTCCGCTCACCCGTGCATTCACCCATTTTCTGAATTTTGCCAATATTGCCGAACAGTACAATGTGGTCCGCAGTCGCCGTCAAAGCGAATTTGATGAACATGCACCCTCTCCCAATCCGCTCGATCACCTGTTCCAAAAGTTTAAAGATCACGAAATTTCCGCAGACACTTTATTCAAGCAGATTTGCGAGCTGAACATTGAACTGGTGCTTACCGCGCATCCGACTGAAGTCAGCCGCCGTACCTTAATTCAAAAATATGATGACATTAATGACTGCCTGTTTAAGGCCGATCAGCAAAAACTGACCCCACTGGAACGTAAAGCTGTCGTAGAAGAACTCAAACAACTGATTTGTTCTGCCTGGCAGACCGATGAAATCCGTCAGCACCGTCCAACCCCGGTCGATGAAGCCAAATGGGGCTTTACCACCATTGAGCAAACCCTGTGGAATGCAGTACCCAAGTTCATCCGCGAACTGGATGAAATGGTCGAAGAGCACTGCGGTCAACGCTTACCCTTAAACGTTGCCCCGGTTCGTTTTGCCTCATGGATGGGCGGAGACCGCGATGGCAACCCGAATGTCACGCATAATATTACTCAGGAAGTATTATGGCTATCGCGCTGGAAAGCGGCCGATTTGTACCTGCGTGATATTGAAGACCTGCGCTGGGAACTGTCGATTCAGAACTGTAGCAATGAACTGATTCAGGCACTGGGCCATGCGCATCCGGAACCGTACCGTGAATATCTGCGCGATACCCGCGAACGCTTAAAGGCTACCCGTCACTGGCTGGCGCAAAAACTGCATGGGCAAGATGCTGATGAGCGTCTGGTGATTAAAAGTAAAGATGAATTATTACAGCCTTTATTGCTGTGCTACCGCTCACTGATTGCCTGCAACCTGCCTGAAATTGCCAATGGCAAATTGCTGGATTTTATCCATCGCGTCAACTGCTTTGGCATTGAACTGTTAAAGCTGGATATCCGTCAGGAATCCGGTCGGCATCGCCAGGCCATTTCTGCGATTACTGAATACCTGGGTTTGGGCAATTTTGAAACCTGGACCGAACAGGCACGTCAAAACTTCCTGTTGCAGGAATTGCAAAGCAAACGTCCCTTACTTCCGAAACATTTAAATGAACCGAAACAAAGCCTGATTGAACATCCGGATGTACAGGAAGTATTTGCCACCATGCGTACGCTGGCAGAACAGCCGAGCGAGTCTCTGGGCGCGTATATTATTTCCATGGCGGAATATCCGAGTGATGTCTTGGCCGTTTTACTGCTGCNNGCTGCAAAAAGAAGCCGGCATCAGGCATCCGCTGCGCGTCGTACCATTATTTGAAACCCTGAAAGATCTGGATGGCGCAGCCGCAACCATGAACACCCTGTTTAATATGCACTGGTACAAACAGCATATTCAGGGCAAACATGAAGTGATGATTGGCTATTCCGATTCCGCCAAAGATGCCGGCTTTATGTCGGCCAACTGGGCGCAATACCGTGCGCAGGAAGAACTGACTGCGGTTGCCAAAAAGCATGCCGTGCAACTCACCCTGTTCCATGGCCGTGGCGGATCGATCAGCCGTGGCGGTGCACCGACCCAGCAAGCGCTGTTTTCACAACCACCAGGCTCGATTTCCGGTGCCATCCGCGTGACCGAACAGGGCGAAATGATTCGCTTCAAGTTTGGTCTGGAAGGCATTGCGCTACAGAATCTGGAGATTTATACCGCAGCAACGTTGGAAGCCACTCTACTTCCCCCACCGGTGCCTAAAGATGAATGGCGTCAGTTGATGCATACCATGACCGATTTATCGGTACAGGTCTACCGTCAAACCGTGCGTGAAAACCCGCATTTTGTCAACTACCTGCGCACCGAGACACCGGAAC
>DKLL01000202.1 GCA_002455755.1 Acinetobacter sp. UBA6641 | reverse complement strand
TGTCGGAATTATTGGTCTGTTACTGGTTTTAATCGCTTTACTCAGTGGCTTATTTAAACTGCACTGGCTTAAACCGGGTTCAGATTTTATTCTCGCTGAACTGGTGCTGTTATTTATTCCCTGTGTAGTCGGCATCATTAAATGTAAAGACCTGCTTTCGACTCAAGGCTGGCAACTGATTTTATCAGTCGTGATCGGCACTTTCTGGGTGATGCTGGCTACAGCCTATAGCGTATATTTCGGCTTTAAACTGGAAAACCGTTTAAAGCATAAATCACAATCCCGACACCTGTTAGAACAGGGAAAATAACATGAACCTGACTGCGCTTATATGTTTTATCGGGACACTCATCTGTTATGTACTGGCTAAAAAACTGCATAAAAAATATACCTATATGCTGTTGGCACCCGGTATTTTTGTGCCCGTTATCCTGGTGATATTGATGCTGGCGTTCAATATTTCCTATGATACCTATATGTTGGAAAATCAGTGGCCGATCTGGATGTTGGGACCTGCGACCATTGCCTTTGCCATTCCGATTTNNCTATTTATGAATATCGTAAAGTCATTCAAGAACATGCCCTGTCGATTGGTTTAGGCATTGTGTTGGGCATGATTGTCGGGGTGATCAGCGCATTTTATCTGGCAAAATTATTTCATTTTGACCAGGCCACTTCTTACAGTTTGATGGCTCGTTCTATTTCCACACCTTTTGCCATGGAACTCACCTCCCATATAGGTGGTTCAGTTGAACTGGTGATTTTATTTACCATGATTACCGGGATTGCCGGTGTAGCCATGGGAGATATGCTTCTGCTTGCACTCAAACTCAATTCACGTTTTGCTCAGGGCGCATCTTTTGGCAATGCAGCGCATGGTTTTGGCAGCAGTAAAGCCTTTATGCGCCATCGTGAGGAAGGTGTGGTGGCCTGTTTGACCATGGTGCTTGCAGGTGTGTTCATGGTGCTGCTGGGACCGGCAATTATTTCCATGGTCGTCACTTATTTGTAAGTAAAAATGCCCATGATGTGGAAGTGATGCTGTTGAGGTGATCAGGCTGTTCACTTCCCATTTTCAAATCATGGGAGGGTGGTTAAATAAAAACTCGCTACAACGAAGCCCAAAAGACTCACCGCCTCGCAAACTTCGATACTCGCCCCTACCGTATCTCCGGTAATTCCGCCAATACGCTGGATAAATTTGTATCTTAAATAAAGCAATGTACCTAGCATAGATAAAGCACACAGCATTCCAGCCCATCCCCAATAAAGCGATGTAAGAAAGCTCAATACACATACAATAATGGCGGCAGATTTCGGAATACATTCTGCAATTGCAGACCCTAAACCTTTTTCGCGCACATAAGGGGTGGTTAAAAATAAAAATAAGGGTGCTAAACGACCCAATAGCGGAAATAAAATCAGGGCTGAATATAACTGCTGTTGCAATAATACATACAGCGCAGACCATTTTAGCAGGCACAGGATGATTAAACTGAGTACGCCAATTGGTCCGCAGCTCGGGTCTTTCATAATGCTTAAAGTGCGCTCAGGGTCACCAAAACCGCCAACCCAGGCATCAGCCGTATCTGCCAGGCCATCCAGATGCAAACCGCCTGTCAGCCAGATCCACAGTACTAAAATTAAACTGCTTAATAAAATGACGGGAATCGCCTGTAAAAGATGGGCAAGTGCAAATAAAATCAATCCAATAATCAAGCCAACGACTGGATAAAACAGCAAGGATTGAGCATTTTGCTGTTTACTGGGCATCTGTTTTAATTGAATTGGAAAGGTCGTTAAAAACTGTAGTGCAATTAAAAATCGTGTCATGCTGATTGCTCCACATATTCAATGCTTAAATCATCATGCAGANNTCATGCAGAATGAAATGATTGAATTGGCCCAGTTCAGCAGACATTTTTAAGATATTATCCAGAGGTTGATTGGATGCCAGACATTTTAACAGTTTAATCACCCCGCCATGCGTGACCACCATTGCATGTGCAAATTGATTTTGCTGCATGGAACCCTGAATTTGTTGCAGCGCATTTAAAATACGCTGCTGAAACTGCTGCATGGTTTCTGCATTGGGTGGACTAAATCGGGTTGGAGCTTCCCAGAACTGCGCCAATACATCCGGCTGCTTTTCATAGATCTCTTGCGTAGAAACCCCTTCCCAATCGCCAAAATGCATTTCCTGTAAATTTCGATCCAGAATGAGCTCAAGCTTTAAATTTTTGGCAATTTCATTAGCAAATAAAGCACAGCGCTGCAAAGGTGAACTAAATACAACATCCCAAGCTTGAATAGGCGCATGATTTTTTAGGGATTGATCTACCGTGTGGCGCATTTGCTGCCAGCCTGAATCCGTCAGGGCATCATCAGTCGAGCCACGCAAAGTATGGCTCAGCTCGGTTTCCCCATGACGCAGCAGATCAATTCGATACATCTTAAATCATCCCACAAACCTGGCAGATTAAACTTTTTCACCAATCACAGCCGCTTCTGCAAAAGTCGCCATGTTGTTATGCAGGCTGCATGCTAATTTGATGATTCCTAAAGCTGCCCCGGCACCACTGCCTTCGCCTAAACGTAAATTCAGTTTCAGCAAAGGGTTGGCATTCAGTTCTTGCAATAAACGTTGGTGACCGTATTCAGCAGACTGATGTCCAAACAGCATCCATTCACGTACAGCAGGATTTAACCGTACCGCTACCAGTGCAGATACCGTCGTGATAAAACCATCATCCACTATCGGCAAACCCCGTTGCGCACAGCGGATGTATGCACCGACCATTGCAGCCACTTCCAGTCCACCCACGGCACATAGGGCTTTAAATGCATCATTGGCTACATATTCTTGGTGTAATGCAAGCGCCCGGTTAATGACATTTTTTTTATGGTTGAGCTGTTCTTCACGGATTCCTGTACCTATACCGGTCAGTTGCTCGGCAGGTTCATTCAGCAAGAAACAGGCAACGGCTGAAGCAGAACAGGTATTGCCAATCCCCATTTCCCCTGCCACATAAATAGAAGCCCCAGATGCAACGGCTNNACTCATTGCTTCAGCACATTGCGCTTCAGTCATGGCCACTTGTTTGGCAAAGTTGGCGGTACCCGGCATAATGCAATTCCGTTCTACGCCTGCATATTCATACACATCACCGACTGAACCGCAGTCAATCACTTGCAGTCTGGCGTTGTATTCCTTGGCAATCACGCTAATACAGGCTCCACCAGTGGTGAAATTTTGCAGCATTTGCCGGGTTACCGCTTGCGGATAAGCAGAAATATTTTCTTCCATCACCCCATGATCACCGGCAAAAATGCTGATCCAAGGGCGATCTACATTAGGGCGCGGAGTGTCTTGCAAACTGGCCAGTTGAATCGCAACATTTTCCAGTTCGGAAAGTGAACCGGTCGGTTTGGTGAGCTGTAATTGACGCTCTGCAGCCTGTAGTCCGGCTTCTGCACTGGGCGTTTTACACGCATCTAACCACCAGTTCATTTTTTCTCTCCTTTTAAAATCATTGGGAAACCTGCGACGCAAAACATCACTTTATCGGCAATCTTCCCCAACTGCTGATGCAAACGCCCAGACTCATCCACAAACTTGCGACTGATCTCGCCCTTGGGCACTACACCTAGACCAGTTTCATTACTGACTAAAATAACGTCTGCCTCTAATATCGGTAAAATATCCAGCAGCTTTTGGCATTGATGCATCTGTAATTCAGGATTTTCATGCATCAATAAATTGCTCATCCACAAGGTTAAACAATCGACCAGAATCACTTGCTTGGGTTGATCCAGTTCTATCAAGCAATTGGCCAGATATAGTGGCTCTTCAATCACCGTCCAATGCGCTGGGCGTTGTGCCTGATGATGCTGAATACGTTGCGAGATTTCCGCATCAAAAGCTTGTGCCGTTGCAATATATGCCACATTAAGATTTGAATCTTTTGCGATTTGTTCCGCAAGACGACTTTTGCCAGAACGGGCGCCGCCTAAAATGAGTTGGATCATACATCACCCAGAATAAATTGATGGTACGGTGTTAATGGCCCCTGCAAGGTTTGTGCATGATAGGTTCCAAATGTTAATTGCTGGACCTGAAATTCGAATCGCTGCTGTGGAATATTCTGCATGCGCTCAAACACTGCATCACTTTTGATCTTGTCTTTATATAGACCCAAAGTGATATGAGGACAATATTGCAAGGGTGCGACTTCTTCTGAGCAGGCATATAACTGTTGACGAATCTCGGCCAAACTTCCTTGCATATCCTCAATTTCAATAAAAAGCGCACTTTCAAAACTGTTTAAGTATCCAGACTTCAGTTTAAATGAAATTTTTTGCTCAAGATTTAAAATTTCAATCTGCTGTTGTAATTCCTGATGGCTAAAATCATCATCCCACTTTTGCTCATGTGCAGTTAAAAATCCACAGATAAATAAGGTGATATGAAACTGGCGGGTATTGGGCGTATATAGCATGTCGGAAAAGTGCTGACGCAGTTGATATAAATAATGCAGGAATTCGGGTTGCTGTATTTCCAGATACCAGAGTGAATAATCTGTACGCCCTTTATGCCACTCAGGATAGTCCTGAGCAAACGTGGGTACAACTGGCATTGAAGGCTTCAGAAACACGTAAAATTCACATTAAATTCAATCACGTTATTTAACCATGAATTTAATGCAATTGATTAATGCATTGACTTAACAATATTCAGCCAATGTTGAAATTTATTCAGCTCAGCAGGTAAATCCTGATGTGAACGGCTATTTTGCAAACCCTTAGCCTTGTATATCATTACTTTAAGAGCAGACTGATGAGCATTATTTAAATATATCTCTACAAGTCCAGCACATCTGCAAATTGTGCACCTAGTACCTGAGCTAAATCTTGTGGTTTAACGCCAATGTCCAGACCTCTTTTACCACCACTGACGTATATTTTTGGCAAATCTTGGGCTGTAGCATCAATGACTGTTTTTAATCGTTTCTTTTGTCCAACCGGGCTAATCCCACCGACCAGATAACCTGTTAAACGTTCAGCATTTTTAGGATCGGCCATCTGTAATTTTTTACAGCCTACAGCCGCTGCTATTTTTTTTAAATTTAATTGGTGATTCACTGGTAAAACCGCTACAAAGTAATTCTTATCATCAGTGACTAATAAGGTTTTAAAGACTTCTTCCACACTTAAACCGAGTTTTTCGGCTGCTTCCAGACCAAAACTTTTCGCATTGGCATCGTGTTCATATTCATGGATAGAAAAATCAATTTTATTGGATTTTAAAACTTTGCAAGCAGGTGTCATTTTTTGAAGATATTAAGAACGGGATAAATAAATTATATGCCTTTTAAAAGTGAATGTTTAGCATACTTAGGCAATTTTCCTTGGTTTGTTATTATTGTCTATTTGTAGGGATTAACCCCCATATAAATTTATGAAGTGATAAGAACTTATTTTTAGACATAAAAAAGCCCGACATCCTG
>DKLL01000136.1 GCA_002455755.1 Acinetobacter sp. UBA6641 | reverse complement strand
CCCATGTAGTGGTAAATCGGCTGACCATTATAAGAAAAACGGGTGGTGCCATCTGGCATCAAACCCTTACCTTGTGTTGCACGAACCGCGACACACAGGTTGGTTTTACCCGATTTACAGAATAAACATTCACCACATTCGGCAGTATACAGTGGAATAACGTGATCGCCCGGTTTCACGCTGGTTACGCCTTCACCTACTTCAACCACTACACCCGCACCTTCATGGCCCAATACCGCCGGAAAAACACCTTCAGGATCTTCACCCGATAAAGTAAACGCATCGGTATGACATACGCCAGTATGGCTAATTTTCACCAAAACCTCACCTGCTTTTGGCGGGGCAACATCAATTTCAACAATTTGGAGTGGTTGACCTGGACCAAATGCGACTGCAGCACGTGATTTCATGAATGATTCATCCTTTGTTCGGTTCTTTAACAGATGAGCTACAGTAACCTCTTTTTATTGTCCGATTCAACCTATAACATGATGATATGTACTTATAACTTTATGACTTCATAACAATTATGCAGATTAGACCATCCATGCATGCTGTCATGTTTGCTGTTACAATTTTTACCATGACGGGGTGCAGTTTGCTGATGAATGAATCCAAAAAGCAGTCTCCTACTCAGGTGCATGCCGAGCACTGGTTAAACGGTTCCAATGTTGATGCACAAATTATCCAGGGCTTAACCGCCTATCTTGCCTTAGATGATGCTTTTCTCAGTATTGCTTCAAGGCTGCATCTGATTAATAAGGCGCAATATAATATCGATTTGCAGTACTACATCTGGGAAGATGACTCGATTGGTCACCTGATGCTGGCTGAATTGCTCAAGGCCGCAGACCGAGGGGTAAAAATCCGATTATTGATTGATGACCAGAACGGTTCCCAGCTCGATGCAACCTTAAAACAATTGGCACAACATCCAAACTTTGAAATTAAAATTTTTAATCCCTACACCTTTAGGGCCAGAAAATTGCGTGTGTTTGATTATGTTTTTCGTTTCAAGCAGATCAATCACCGTATGCACAATAAACTGATTATTGCCGATGGTGCCATAGCAGTGACCGGTGGCCGCAACATCAGCCGTGAATATTTTGAAGCCAGTGAAAATTTCCAGTTTACCGATATGGATATTCTGTTTTATGGCACTGCCGTGAAACATGCCAACAAAGTGTTTCATGACTTTTGGTATGACGATTTAAGTTATCCTGTACCTCTGCTGCTGGGTAAAAGTCGTCCAGAACAGCTTGCCAAATTACGTAAATATTATGAATTGACTGCCTTACAGAAAGATCAACTCAATAAACGGATTGAACTGGCTGAAAAGCAGATCAATCAGCATTTAAAAGATCGTCCGATTAACTGGGCAAAAGCGTATTTCGTTGCAGACTCACCCGATAAAATTCGTGGTCAGACCTCTAGTAATCAACTGATTTATCGTCAAATCATGCAGCTTACCGGAGAACCGAAAAAACATTTGGAGCTGGTCTCCGCCTATTTTGTACCTACACGGCAAGGTATGGATTATTTAACCAGTTTAGTCAAAAAAGACGTAAACGTTCGGATACTCACCAATTCGTTTCTTGCCAATGATGTTCCTTTGGTGCATGCGTTTTATAGACAATATCGCCATGATTTACTAAAAAATGGGATCAAACTCTATGAATTTAAACCATATATAGAGCGCAATAAAAGGACCTGGTATGAAGTGGTTACAGGCAATGTCATTCCAGCTAAGGGGAAAAATGCATCCAGTTTGCATGCCAAATTTTTTGATATTGATGGCATAGTATTTATTGGTTCTGCCAATTTTGACCCTCGTTCCGCCAATTTAAATAGCGAAGTGGGACTGGTGGTTGAATCTGCTGTGTTACAAGAACAAATTTCGAACTCTTTAGATAAATATTTACCGCAAATCGCTTATGAACTCAAACTGAATTCACAGGGCGAAGAGATATGGCTAGAGCATCATAAAGATGGTACCTACACAGAATATACGGAAGATCCTGAATCGACACGATTTCAACGTTATGCCATGCGAGTGGTGTCATATTTCCCGGTTGAATGGATGATGTAATGACAACTTAATGACATTGAAATACAAAACTATCTTTTTTCAGCACACAGATAGTCTAAACAGCTACTTTGCGCCGGTTTGTATAAAATCTCCAACCATATAATCCAACCTATCAGGTATCATGATTGGCATTTCCTTGATCAATATTATTGTTATGATTTATAAGAGATTGACAGCGATTTATACATATTTTAGATCAGTCAACATAATGATTTTACTCGTTTCCTGATTTGCTTTAACATTCTATTTTTCGAGTTTTTAACTCAGCTCTCTCCCAATCGTGATCTTCTGCAATGCAATTTTTTGATTTAAGCCGTCAATTTAATTTAAGTGATATTTTAACCCCTTATAAAACGCTGGACGATTTGGGCCGCCAAGACTGGTTTTTAGCGAAAGTGCGGGTCGAGCACGATTGCCAGTCGGATTCTGACATGATTGAAGGTCAAGCCGTTTTAAAATCCAATCAAAATGTTCAATTTGAGCTGGAATGGCTGATTCTGGATACCGGTTTTGAACTTCAAGTCCTGTTTAAAGGCATTGAAACCGAAGCGAGTGAAGAAACCCTGCTGATGGTTAAGGGTGCAAAACTGATTGATGCCGATGAACAGCCGATTTCGGCACAAGCTTTAAGCCTCTGGATTGATGGCACCTTATTGCCGATGCTACCTAATATCCGTAAAGAAATTAAAGCCCGTTTAAATTTATGGGATTATGTGGAATATGATGGATAAAAGTGGTGGCTGACTCGGCTTAAATGACTACACTGGAATAAGCACTGATAGCATTTTCCAGTACATCAAAAACTCTTTTATCAATACATTGCGCTACATTAAAACGAATGAATTGACCGGCTTGTTCAGACTGACTGAATGAATTTCCCGGCGCCAATATAATGCCCTGTTGCAGACATATCTTGGAAAGTTTTGAAGCCTCATCTCTTAAAAATATACTTCCAAAAACTTACTTATAGTAAGCCTATTTCTTTAAATAACTGACTATATACTTCGGCTTTTTTCTCCACAGCAAGTGGATAAGCACGGGATGAAGATGGCATCCGGTATAAAGTCAGGTCGCGCTCAGCAAAATATGCTTTAGACGGCTGGCCAATTTTTGGTTTTTCCGTAGTTTCAGGCATGGACAGCATCAAGGTATCGGTGGCTTTGTCTCCAGTCGTCATGATGCTATGACAATCAGGAATCTGCTGTAGAAGCCTGGCTAAATCAGTCGCTTGTTCAATGTGCAGAAATTTATCCGAAGCATTGCCTTTTAACCGAACAATTTGATACGCCGTATCAAAAATTGCGATACCTTTTTGCATTAAGAAATCACGGATCTGCTGTTCCTTGAAGTTTTTATTGGCAATATCTAAAAAGTGTTCTTTATTGCCAAAGAATGCCAAACCAAAAATTTTCCACATGTCATTTTGATAATTTGGATAATAAAACTCCATTTTCCAGCGAGCTTTAGGTGGCGGAAAGCTGCCCATCATCAGCAACCTGGCATTAGCGGGCAGAAAGGGTTCTAATGGATGAGTCTCTATTTCCAGTTCTGTGCTCATAACAGTCCATTTATCTGTATTCAGTTTAATTTAAAACATTTGGCGAATTTTATCTGCTACCTGTTCGCCCCAAAGTGTATAAATTTCCTTGCTGGGATGAAAACCATCCTGTACCATTTCCAGATTCAGGCTCTTGAAACGCTGCAGATCATATTCAATCCATTGCATATTGGCATGTTGCTGAACAAATTTTGCAAGATTTTTATTCATGCCTTTGGCATATTGCCCAAATAACCAGGCCAGTGGATGAAGTAATGCCGGAAACTTGTTCATCGGTGGTACTCCAGATGCGATAACCAATTCAGGCGTGAATTTCCGGTTAATTTCTGCATAAAGTTGTTGCTGCTTTTGAATCCAGTCTTTAGGTGAGGTCAGTTTGGTAATATCGTTTACCCCGACAGAAGTAATGACCACATCGAAGTGTTGATTGGGCATATTCTTTACCGTTTGAATCACTTGTCCGCTGGTATGACCAGTGGTAGCTTCAAGTTGATAACTGATTTCATAGCCATCTTTTAACTCCTTCAGCACTGCACCCAATAATGCATCTTCTTGAGTTTCAACTCCGACACCTGCCGCAGCGGAATCTCCTAAAATTAAAATAGACAGTGCTTTTCCTGTTCCGACCATACCCTGACGTTTTCCTTCTGGTTCTGCCAAGCGTAAGGTATTTTTTTTGACGGCATTACCTTGAACAATAAGTGCAGGAATAAGCGCAATGGTTGAAATTTTTAACAGCATACAAGATAAAATTCGCGACAATATCTGTATCAATATATGATTTTATTGCTTTAAAAGCATTGACCTAATTTACATCTTCTAAAACTCTACAAAATCTGCTTAAAAGTAATTCTAAAACAACAGATCTGCCTCTTGAGATTTTCTGGAAAAATGTGGCATAGCATATTTGACGTTATAGCAATCTAAACAGATTAAAGCAGAATTACCTTAATGATCGGACTTTAAAAAAGCTGCTACAGTGATATATGAAGTAAAACTTTGATCAAAAAATATCTTCTTGCAATTATTTTTGAAACTAAGGATTGTCTGCTTAGATTAAAAAAATCAGACTTTCAGTGATTTAATAAAAGTTTGTTTATATAAAATCTAAGTGACTGCATTTTTGGAATAATTTGTCTACATTTCATACGGAATTCATATTAAAGTAATTTTTATAATTTAAACACGAAACTCTCATAATTTAATTATTGACTTGATCAAGGGTAATCAATATGGACTATTGGAATAGTATCTTTTTAATTGCAATAATTGCCATCGTTGGTCTTACAGTGATTACATTAATAGTTGGCTGCAAAATCTGGAAAACCTTTATCGTTACGCTGATCATTTCTACCTTAATCAGCTTTCTTATTTTATGTGCGATTAGCTTTTTGTGGAAACAGGGTATTTATGTCCCTTGGCGTAATAATAATCTTTGGAATGAGATATTGACTGCTGAAATGGGACTCATGAGTGTTGTCATAGGTGGAGTGAGCACCTTCATCATTATGCTCGGTATTCTGATTTCCAAAAATAATAGATAATTACATCAATTCTAAGCACAAACTTGTTCTTTGAAGCGTTCTCTCCCGATCTGTTAAATATGAATTAGTGTATTCTAAGTATATTATTTTTATAATTATAATCTATTAAAACATATTAAAAATCTAAAAAAGGCTCATTACTGAGCCTTTTTTAATTAATGATTAAAGTCTTAACCCAACTTGTTGACCAGTTTCAAAGGCAGAATTTTCATTGCCACACCGAGTGGCAACCAAGGCCACTGCGGTACATAAGCTTTAACCGGTGCTTTTTCAATGGCTTTGACCAGTAAATGTGAACCGGTTTTTTCATCCACTTCAAAAGGCAGTTTTTTTGCACCTTCATTCAGTTCTGTACGGATATAACCCGGGAAAATGGTGGTGACTTTAATTGGCGTATCAATCAGTTCGGCACGGATGCCTTCTGCCAAATGTGCAACCCCTGCTTTACTGGCGCCATACGCGGTTAAATGTTTCGGCATGCCACGCATTGCACTCATTGATGAAATCATCACCAGATGACCTGCATTTTGCGCACGGAAGATTTCTACCGCAGCTTCACATTGTGCCAAAGCTGAAATAAAGTTAGTTTCGACGGTCGCCTTGTTAATTTCGAAATTACCTTTACCAATCCGGCGACCTTCTCCCACACCAGCATTCACGATAATACGGTCGATGGTGCCAAATTCTTCTTTAAACGCGCGGAATACTTCAAATACCTGATCGTAATGGGTCACATCTAAGGTTTTGGCACTAACTTTTACGCCATATTTGCTTTCTAACTCTTGTTTTAAAGTCTCCAGACGTTCCAGTCGACGTGCGCAGATAGCAAGGTTATAACCCTTTTGTGCAAATTCACGTGCCATACCGGCACCAATCCCGGAACTTGCTCCGGTAATTAAAATTGTTTTCGCCATGATTTATTCCTTTTCCTATTTTTNNGCGGCTCATTTCCAACTAGCCGTAATGTGGTCATGCTGGTATTGGCAATGGCCCAGTTCAGGGCAAACGTCCGGTTGGCATTTAGTTCTAACAGTTTTCCGGCAGCCACCGAAATCACGCCACCCGAAGTAAATACCACAGCATAACGAGGTTTGGTTTTGGCCAGTTGATTGCATAAATTTTGCAATGCTGTTTCCACCCGGTTTTTAAAATGCGGCCAGGATTCATCATATTCATGGTGATAATTACCCCCTGTCCAGCGCTCGATAGCCCCTTCAAAAATTTTGGCCAGATAAGCACGTGGATTTTCTTCTTTCGCCACATCCTGCTTCAACAAATGCGGTTCACTAAAGCGTGGTTCGTACCTGGCAAAAACTTGCTGATGATTAAACTCATTCCAGGCATTGTCGGTCAAAATCTCAGCCTCGGGAAAACATTCAGCCAAGGCCAGTTGTGCTGTTTGCTGATGACGTTGCATCGAACCAGCAACCACATAAGGTGTTTCTTTTAGAATCTGGTCAAAATATTGACCCAGTAATTTCGCCTGTAATTCCCCATTGGAAAAAAGTTGATCATAACTTTCTGCTCCAAAAGAAGCCTGTCCGTGACGAATCAGATAGATTGTGGTCATGATGGCATCAGTTCCTTAAATTTGGCGATATATTTTTGTGCCAGTTCATTGGCTTCAAGTTTCTGTAAACCAATCAATTTTAAAGCACGGATATGCAAGGCATGAATCACAATCCAGAAATCCTTGAAGGCTGGATTATTGGTTTGTTTGTGGTAATAACGGTAATAGATTTGCTGTGCAATCACGGCTAAACGGAAAATGCCGAACACTTCATAGAAGGTCCAGTTTTCAGGTTGCAAGCCGGTTTTTTCCAAATAATAATCCACGACTTCTTGACGCGTGAACATGCCTTTTAAATTGGTGGGCTGACGACGCGTGGCTTTGAAAATGTGGTTGTCGCTTTCTTCAACCCAATAAGCCAGNNGGATCTAAAATCACATTATCAAAACGCCAGTCATTGTGAATAATGCAGCTGGTGGAATCGGCAGGAATATTATCTTTCAGCCAGTGACGGACATATTTAAAAGAAGGCACATTTAAGGTTTTGGCTTTTTCATAACGGGCATCCCAACCTTCTACCTGACGGCGACAGTATCCGTCGCCCTTGCCGAGCTTTTCCAGTTCCGTCCCTACATAAGGCACCTGATGCAACTCAATCAGTTTATCAATGACATTGATACATAATTCCCGAACCTGAGCTTCATTAAAATTGAGCTCTTTGGGCAAATTGGCACGTGGAATAATGCCTTCCACGCGTTGCATCACATAGAAATCACAGCCAATCACCGATTCATCCTGACACAGCGCCAGCATTTCAGGCAGTACAGGATATAACGGTGCCAGATTTTTTTGCACGTTGTATTCACGTGCCATGTCGTGCGCAGATTTGGCTTTGGTTCCTTTAGGCGGGCGACGTAAAATCAAGTCCGCATTGTCGTATTTCAAACGATAAGTCCAGTTAGACGCCCCACCTGAATATTGCGTGACTTCGACCTGACCCTGTAAATCAATGCCTTGTGCTTTGAGCCAACGCTCAACAGCAATGACATCTAGCTCTTCACCTTGACGGACTGTTCCACCCACATCAATCACTGACATTGTTCTTTTCCTGAATCTTCAATTTTATAAAACTTCATCGCTTGCTTATTTATACCTGTTTCATCGTTCATAAAAAGAAAAACTTTGCACCAAGTTATAAAAAGCTTAAACATGCTTGTGTCTATTGATCTTTTTTGCGACGTGAAGTGTAACCACGTTTTGCCAGCTCAAGTTTGACAATCATGCCTTTATGCACTTCATCCGGACCATCGGCCAAACGTAAACTGCGTGCCTGGGCAAAGAAAGCAGTGAGTGGTGTATCACGTGAAACGCCAGCCCCGCCATGGATCTGCATGGCCATATCTACGACTTTTTCCAGCATACTTGGCGCAACCACTTTAATCGCTGAAATTTCAGTCAGTGCTGCCATATTACCCAAAGTATCCATCTTGTAAGCAGCATAAAGTGTAAGTAAACGTGCCTGGTCAATGGCGACCCGTGCTTCTGCAAGGCGCTCCAGATTACCACCCAGTTTTAAAATTTCCTTGCCAAAAGCAGTACGGCTCATACCACGGTCAATCATCAGCTCAAGTGATTTTTCTGCTGCACCAATACAGCGCATGCAATGATGAATACGACCCGGTCCTAAACGACCCTGGGCAATTTCAAAACCCTGACCTGCACCGCCAATAAAATTGGCTACAGGTACGCGTACATTGTTAAAACTGATTTCGCCGTGACCATGCGGAGCATCATAGTCCCCCAACACTGGCAGCATGCGTTCAATTTTCACCCCAGCCGTATCAATAGGAACAAGCACCATAGAATGTTGATGATGACGGTCTTTGCTTGCGTCAGGCGTATGAGCCATAAAAATAATGATTTTGGCATTGGGATCACCCAAACCTGATGACCACCATTTGCGACCGTTGAGAACAATTTCATCACCCTCGATGACCGCCGTGGCCTGCATATTGGTGGCATCGGAGGAGGCTACAGCAGGTTCAGTCATACAGAAAACCGAACGGATTTTGCCTTCCAGTAACGGCGTTAACCATTGTTGTTTTTGCTGTTCAGAACCATAGCGCCATAACACTTCCATGTTGCCGCTGTCAGGTGCATTACAGTTAAATACGATGGGTGCAATTAAACTGCGACCGGAAAGTTCGGCAATATGGGCATATTCCTGAACGGAAAGCCCTTGCCCCAAAACAGGATCAGGCAAAAACATGTTCCAAAGCCCTGCTGCCTTGGCCTTATTTTTTAATATTTCAAGTTGAGTGGGCCATTGCCATGTTGTCCAGTCACCGCCTTGATTTAACTCATGAACGTCATTCCAGAACTCGGTTTCGACTGGGTCAATTTCGTTTTTTATAAAGGTTTTCGTCCGTTCAATAAAATCCTGTGCGCGTGCTGACAATTCAAACATGGCCACTTCCCTCAAAATATATTATCTGATCTTTACAACAACATAACCTGAAAACTATTATGAATGAAATGATTTAATTCAATATAGCACTATGAACGTTATTCATAATAAAGCCACGATTGATCTAAGTGTTTTTCATCGTATAGACATTAACCTCTATCCTTTATTTATTGCAGTTTATGAACAAAAAAGCATTTCCAGGGCTGCACAGATTGTATGTATTAGCCAATCTGCTGCCAGTCATGCCCTACAGCGTTTAAGACAACATTTACAGGATGACTTGTTTGCACGTGCAGGGAGCAAAATGCTGCCTACTCCATTTGCCGAGCAAATTTATCCCGTCATTAAAAATGCACTGTTTGCCATTCAAAACATTTCAATGCAAAAACAGAGTTTTGAACCTCGTATGGTGCAAAGTTTAAAAATTGCCGTACATGATGAAATTGAACCGATTATTTTCCCCAAACTGGTTCAGCACTTTCAAGGCCTGGATCTGGATATTCAATTTTTCAGCAGCAAGCTCGACCGTAAAAGCATGGTGACTGACCTCGCGACCCAGCAAATAGACTTTGTCATTGATCTGGAACAAAACTTCGGGGAGAAAATTCAATTTCAGAAGCTGTTACAAGATCAGTTTGTGGTATGTACCCAGCAACAGGAAATGACTGAACAGCTGTACCTCGTTGCGCCACATATTGGGGTTTCATCGCGCCGAACGGGAGTTTTAGTTGAAGATATTTATTTAAACCGTAATCAACTGTCGCGACAGATTTTTTTGCGCTGTCAGCATTATTCAACAGCTTTACAGATTTTGCTGCAAAACCCTGAATCCGTTTTAACCATTCCTAAAAATTTACTAAACCATTTACAGGTTTCCCCAGCATTAAATATTTTTCCAGTGCCTGTAGACTTGCCGTTTATTAATTTGGGGATGTATTGGCATAAAGATTTGAAGGAAAATTCACGTTATCAATTTTTGCGAAGCGAAATTTCTAAAATTTTTGCTTAGGCTATTTTAAAAAATAGGTTTATTATGCTTAGGCTATTTATTTTGAAATTGATTAATTTCTAAAGTTTTAAATTGCTTAGGCTATTTCTATCACTACAAAATGAAACACTGACTGTTTAGCTTTTAAGCCATGCAAACTGCGGCTTTCACCTACAATGCTCCATCTCCGGGCTGTGTCTAAGTACGGCTAATTTTAAGGATTTGGATTATAATTTTGTTTCATCTCTCTACGACCTGGCAAATTGTGCTGGGGCTATTCGCTTTATGTATTTCCTATTATTTACTGCATAAAATTACCTTTTACATCAAAGATATATTTCGTCCCTTTAAAAAAGGTAAGAAATATTGGTGTCGGGTTAATGCAGTGAGCGATGGCGATACCCTCACCTGCTACCGTTTTAATATCAGACGTTCTGAAACCAAGTTACGCTTTGCTTATGTGGATGCACCTGAATCTAGTCAAAGCTATGGCAAGGAATCCCAGCGACTGGTCCAAAGCATGGTTAAAGGCAAAATAGTTCGGGTCAAAATTACCGATATCGACCGGTATGGCCGCTGTGTCGGTGTGGTCTATCGTTATCGTAAAAATATCAATGAAGAGATCGTCAAGCGTGGGGCTGCATGGGTATATGAAGAATACATTAAAGATAAAACTCATCTGCACTATATGATGTCACTTCAAGAAAAAGCCAAAAAGCAGAAAAAAGGTTTATGGAAAAGTTCTCGTCCTGTACGTCCGAGTATTTATCGCAAGCAGAATAAATAGAATATGAATATAAAAATAATCATCGCTAACTAGAGGTTATGTTGATCTCATCCCATGGGATTACTATTTAGTCATGGCAAAAGGTAGCCTGTTAAACAGGCTACCTTAATCGCTATGTTGAAACATTAAAGATAATAAGCCAATTGCACAAGCAGCCGGAATGCCCCAGCAATCAATGCTAAAGCAAAAAATCCACCTAGCCACAACACAATAAACCACTGCATCTGTGAAAGTTTCATAATTGCTCCTTAATGATAACCCTGATCACCAACACGTACTTTGTCGCGGAACACCCAGTAAGACAAACCTGTATAAATAATAATGATCGGAATCAGCAGTAATGCTCCAATTAGCGTAAATAATTGACTACTTTGTGGAGCCGCGGCATCCCAAATCGTGACTGAACGGGGAATGATATAAGGCCATAGGCTGATCAGAAAACCCGTATACGCCAGAAATACCAGTGCCAAAGTATAAATAAATGGACTCAATTCTTTGCGTTGCTTGCAGGCACGTAAAGCCAGATAGGTAAACACCAATACAAGGATGGGTACAGGACTAAAATAAGTAAATTGAGGCTGGCTAAACCAGCGTTCGGCAATTGCTGGATGAGCCAAAGGCGTATAAATACTGACAGCACCGAAAATGATGAATAAGGCAACGATCAGCTTCGGCATGAGCTGAAACATTCTATTTTGCAAGTCTGCATCAGTTTTAAAGATCAGCCATCCACAGCCCAAAGTGGCATACAGCACGATCACACTGATGCCGGTAAAAACTGAAAACGGCGTCAGCCAATCCAGACCACCCCCCGTGTATACGCCATTGCTGGTTTTGATGCCTTGAATATATGCACCTAAAATCATGCCCTGGAAAAATCCGGTTAAAATCGAGCCACCAATAAAGGCCATGTCCCAAAGATGTCGGTTACGTCTGGATTTAAAACGGAATTCAAAAGCCACTCCACGGAAAATAAGCGCGACCACCATCAGAATGATGGGCAGGTATAGTGCAGAAAGTACCGTTGAATACACCAGGGGAAATGCCGCAAACAGGCCTGCCCCGCCCAAGACCATCCAGGTTTCATTGCCATCCCATACCGGAGCAACGGTATTCATCATCACATCACGTTCTTCTTGCGTTTTANNGATCATCACATCACGTTCTTGCTGTGTTTTAAAGAAAGGAAACAAGATGCCAATGCCCAAGTCAAAACCATCCAGTACCACATAAATCAGCACGCCAACAGCAATAATTACAATCCAGATAAAAGATAAATCAATCATTTGTCATTCTCCTGGTGATTGTCGAGCGGTGGACCATCCAGCTCTTCATCGGTACTGCCCAATGGACGATGCGAAGCCTGAATGACCTTTTCTTCACTATGCGGTACTGAATGAACAAATTCCGGACCTTTATGCATGATTCGGAGCATGTAATAAATACCAATGCCGAAAACTACGCAATACACTACGACAAAGATAATCAGGGTTAATCCGACCTGTTCTGCTGAAACCGGGGACAACGCATCTTTGGTTCGCATGACGCCATAGACTACCCAAGGCTGACGTCCGACTTCAGTGGTAAACCAGCCCGCAAGCAAGGCTATAAAGCCGGACGGTCCCATAATCAGTGCGAAGCGATGGAACCAGGGACTTTCATAGAAACGACCGCTTCGTCTTAACCATAAACCGGTAAGGGCCAATAACAGCATCAGCACGCCTAGCCCGACCATAATCCGGAAACTCCAGAATACGATGGTGGAATTTGGCCGGTCCTCAGGTGCAAAATCTTTCAGGCCCTGAACTTTACCCTGCATGGAATGGGTTAAAATCAGACTTCCCACATTTGGAATGCCAATCGCATATCTGGTTTCTTCTGCCTGCATATCTGGAATGCCAAATAAGTACAGCGGCATACCTTCATTATGATTGGTTTCCCAGTGGCCTTCTATTGCGGCAATTTTTGCAGGCTGATGTTTCAAGGTATTGATCCCATGCAAATCGCCAATCAGCACCTGCAAAGGTGTAAGCGCCAAAAGCATCCATAACGCCATGGAAAAAGAGGTTTTCACCATTTCATCTCTGCGGCCTTTAAGCAAATGCCATGCTGCTGTGCTGGCAACCAGCAAGGCTGAGACCAGGAATGCAGCCATCGCCATATGTGCAAAGCGATNNGGGTCTGCATCCAGCTGTTGGATGAGAGAATCCAGAACATGGAAATACATGTTCCAAGGGCCACCATAACCGTGGCAAAGAAATGGGCCCGAGGACCGACCCTTCCCCATCCAAACAGCATGATGCCCAGAAAGCCTGCTTCCAGGAAGAATGCACTCAGCACCTCATAGGCTAGCAGCGGTCCTGTTACACTGCCTGAAACACGGGAGAATTCACTCCAGTTGGTTCCAAACTGGTAACTCATGACCACGCCAGAAACCACGCCCATACCAAAGGCAATGGCAAATATTTTCACCCAGAACTTAAACAGGTCTTGATATACCGGATTTTGTGTTCTTAACCAGCGCCATTCTAAAACGGCAAGAAAACTTGCAAGACCAATGGAAATGGCGGGAAAAATGATATGAAAAGAAACAGTGAAAGCGAATTGAACTCGAGCCAGTTCAAGAGCTGTTAATCCTAAATTCATAACATCACCTTTTTTAATTCATTGATGTGGTGATTAAGCACGCAGCTAACAGTTGCGCTCTTTTTTTAATTTGTCCTGGCTCAGAATACGCCTAAATATTAAGCAAAGTATGTTGATTTATTATTTCTTCGCTTTTCAACAGATTTGAAATGCAGCTCATTACTGAGAATCGAAGTGCCTTGATATGCTTCAGTCATTTTTAGAATAAATCATTTTTGCTGCCTGCCTCATAGTTGAACAATCAGCTTAACAAGCGTAAAGTTGTCTTAATTTAGTTACCCTAGCCAACTATTATGCCGAATCTCCTTAAATTTCGTGCTTCATTACTGCGCTGTGCGCGTTTGATGAGTGATGAAATCAATACCATTTTACTTCCATATCAGCTGAATTATTCCTTGTGGCAGGTGCTATATGTCATACAGCTTAAACAAGGCTGTACCTCTATCGACATTGCTGAATATCTGAATGTTTCCAAGCCTTCGATTGCAAAACGGATTCATGTCCTGATGCAACTGGACCTTTTAGGTCAGGTCGATACTGAAGATAAACGGCAAAAGAAACTGATCCTGAGTTCAAGTGGTCAACAGCTTTTTAAAACTTGCTCAAAAAAACTGGATGAATTTGAACAACAGCTTTTATTACCCTTAGACCCAACTGCTCAAAAGAGGACCCTTGATACCCTGCATAAACTTATGGAACATTTACAACAGATGAAAGGTAATCAGTCATGAGTGAACATAGGCCCTTATGGAGCAAAAATTTTATCCTTGTCAGTTCAATTAACTTTCAGCTGGTTCTGACGGTTTATCTTCTAGTAGTGGTTATTGTCGGTTATGCAGTTGCTGAGCTTGGTGCGACTACGGCACAAGCGGGGTTGGTCTCGGGTCTGTTTATTGTCGGCACACTGATTGGTCGCTTACTGGTTGGGACATTCCTGCAACGTTTGGGTCACAAAACCACCATGATTGTGGGTTTGACTGGATTTCTGATTTTTTCAGGATTTTATTTTATTCCCATGAATGTCGCTGCCTTGCTGGGTGTGCGTTTCATGCATGGTTTTATGATGGGTATGGCATCGACCGTATTGGGCACCATTATCGCCCAGATTTTACCGCCGACCCGTCGTGGTGAAGGCATTGGCTACTACAGCATGAGCAGTACATTAGGTACCGCGATTGGCCCGTTCCTGGCTATCTGGATGATGTTGCATGTTGGTTATAACTCGATTTTCGCCTTATCTACCATTGTTGCGGTGAGCTGTCTGGTTGTGGCCTTGCTGATTGAAGTGCCTAACTTGCCACAACATACTAAAACTGTTGAAACTCAGGTCAGTATGCAAAAGCCAAGTTTCATTTCCCAATTTATTGAAATGAAAGCCTTGCCGATCTCGATCATCATGTTATTTACATCGATTTGCTATTCAGGGGTCTTATCTTTTATAAACTTTTATGCCAAAGAAATTGATCTGGCTGAAGCTGCTTCATTCTTTTTCTTGATGTATGCGATTGCGATTTTATTTTCACGTCCATTTAGCGGCCCACTGATGGATCGTAAAGGTGAAAATATCATCATGTATCCGGCATTTATTATTATGGCTTTTGCCCTGTATTTACTCAGTCAGGTACATAGCCCGGCAACACTGTTAATTTGTGCAGGTCTACTGGGTTTGGGGTATGGCAACATTCAATCGGTGTGCCAGACTGTGGCGGTAAAAAGTACCACACTGGACCGTATGGGCTTTGCCACCTCGACTTTCTTCATTTTCCTGGATGCTGGTCTAGGTTTTGGTCCGTATTTCATTGGTATGGCGCTGGATTATATCGATTACGCGCAGTTGTATATGTATAGCGCCATTGCTGCCCTATGCTGTATCGGTTTCTACTATGTGCTACATGGACATAAAGTGACAAGCAAAACCGTTAAAGCTGCTTAATCACAGTATATTTCTTTCATAAGTCAAAAAATGTTCAGGATAAGTTTTTTAAACAGCACTGCCTCATATGATTGATTTCATTTTGATATCTTGTGTAGGCAGTATTTCTACTTTTGACAGGTTAGCATCAGGATTTCGAAATATCTTTTGAGTCCGCAAGGAAAACCTTTTGTTTCCCGAACACAACATTCTGAGCCAGTTTTAGGCACTGCTTTAAAATACAGCACAACAGATGGGAAACGTGTAGCATCCATGCCACACTCACAAATTCAATACCTGCTAGAGTATATTTTTAATTTTGGCTTTACTAACAATTTCTCTCAATTAAGTAATGATTTATGAAAGAAGTACATCGTCAATACGGCCAGAAAAAATTAAAACTGTCATTTAAAATGCAGAAAACCTCCCTTTGATAAAGGAAGATTAAGCAGGATTATAAATTACTTGAACACTTTGAAACGCGTTGCATCATCCATATAACCTTTTTCTTTGGCTTCGCCTTCGACTGAACCGAAGACCAGCTGGGCACGCAGTTTCCAGGAAGCTGGAATATCCCATTCAGCATGCACCTGTTCATCCACAATCGGGTTGTAATGCTGAAGTGAAGCACCTAGGCCTTCAGTATGTAACGCTGTCCAGGTCGCAAACTGGGCAATGGCAGTTGAGTGTTCTGCCCAGACTGGGAAATTATCTGCATAAGATGGGAACTGCTCTTGCAGACCTTTAATCACATCCATATCTTCAAAGAATAAAACTGTACCCACACCTGCTGCAAAGCTGTCCATTTTGGCACTGGTTTTTGCCGCACTTTCTTCATCTTTGGCATAAGACTTCAGTTTTTCTTTGACAAAATCCCAAAATTTTTCATGCTCGGCATTAAATAGAATCACGGCACGTGAAGATTGTGAGTTAAAAGATGACGGACTTTGCTTAATCGCATGCTTAATCAAATCAGTTAAATATTCTGGGCTTTGCTCTACATTTTTACCCACCGCATAAATGGTACGGCGTTTATTAATTAAATCTAAAAACTGATTCGACATTGAATGAAATCCTATAATATTTCTTCGGGAAGATTTGATACAATACCCTTTGACTGTTAATAAAATGTGAAATATCAACTTTTATAACAATACTGAGGAAAATTTGTTGCTGTCTTACCATATGCAATAATAATTCCAATTTCTAGTACATTTTATTGATAATTAAATCTTTAATTTTTTATATAGAAACGGATAGCTCATTTAAATCCGTCTTTTTACTTATAAAACAGTCATAAAAAATCCCCCAATATATGGAGGATTATGATTGTATTTTAGACTGCTCTAAAATTTAGCATTCAATACATTTTGCGGAACTTTGTGCTTCCATAAATTACGCAGTGTTGGCAAATAGAATTTCTCACCAATTTCAACCAGTTCTGCATCAATCAGTGCATGAATTTCGTGCATAAACAAATAATCTAGTTCAACTGTTTTTAGGGTTTTTTGGGCTTTAGCAAATTCTTTACGCTTTTGCTGTGCAGTTTTCACCAGCTGATCGGCATAGTTTTTATTTTTAAATTGAGAAATCGCATTTAAACGTAATTCAATCACGCCCCAGCCGCTGAGTAATAATTTGAATAATTCAAAATCTTCAGTGGTCGATTCCCAGGTCATTTCATCCAGATTTTCATCGCTCGGCAGAACCGGAAGCAATAATTCCATCACACTCGGAAAAATCTTTTTAAAATTCAAAATAAATTTAACAGGATGCTCACCCGGATAATCCTTAAATTGCACCTTTTTCTGAACATCTGTTAAATAAACATCAAGCATA
>DKLL01000171.1 GCA_002455755.1 Acinetobacter sp. UBA6641 | reverse complement strand
GGATTTTACGTAACTCATCCAGTTCACTGTCAAAGCCTTCTGCAATGACATTGCCATCACGGAGCAATACCGGCGGATTTTCAACAATGGCGGACATCAGGCGTTGATGCAGGCCATGAAAATCGCCCAGTTCATCTGTCAATTGCTGAATCAGACCGGATTGATTGGCTTGTACCATTGGCTGAAGGGCATGACGTAACAGGGGAATTTGCGCACAGGCCTGACGCAGCTGTACCAGATCACGCGGACGCGCACTGCCTAAAGCAACACGGCTGAGTACACGTTCAATATCGCTAATGTCTTTTAGCACCAGACGAATTGGTGCTTCATGATAACCACCCAACATGGCAGAGATGGCATCTAAGCGGGCATCCAGTATTTTGGTGTCGCGTAAGGGCTGCATCAGGGTCCGGCTTAGCAAACGAGCACCCATGGCCGTCTGGCAGTCATTGATCAGCTGGAACAGGGAGGTACCGTGTTCAAACAATGGTTCAACCAGTTCCAGGTTGCGACGCGTGACTGGATCCAGTGCAATAAAATCACTGCTTTGTTCCAGCTGAATGGAGCGAATATGCGGTAAAGCGGTTTTTTGGGTTTCTTTGGCATAATGGATCAGTGCTGCTGCCGCTGCTTTGGCCAGCGGTAAATGATCTATCCCGAAACCGGAAAGGGTAGTGACCGCGAACTGATCGCATAAGGTTTTTTGTGCATTGTTCAGGTTGAAATCGACATTGGGACGACGGGTCACAGGGCAGTCGAGCTGCTTTTTAATCTGCTCGATAATATTCGGATCGACAATATCTTCATCTACCACAATTTCACTTGGCATTAAGCGTGAAAGCTCAATCGCCAGTTGCTCCTGTTGAAACTCCTGTTGCTGCACCTTGAAAATACCGGCACTCAAATCCAGCAGTGCAATACCAATCTGGCCTTGCTGTAAGCAAAGCGCAACCAGATTGGAAGACTGATGGCTGTTTAGTAATGCATCATCGGTCAGGGTGCCAGGCGTAATGATACGCACTACACCGCGTTCCATAGGTGCCTTTCCGCGAGTGCCTGCGCTCTCGCCCTCACCCAGCTGTTCGCAAATGACCACGGTTTCGCCTTTTTTCACCAGGCGGGCCAAATAGCCTTCAGCGGCATGATAGGGAACACCTGCCATAGGAATCGGTTCACCATTGGCCTTACCGCGATGGGTTAAGGTTATGCCCAATAATTTGGCGGCTTTATGGGCATCGTCAAAAAACAGTTCATAAAAGTCACCCATCCGATAAAACATCAGGGAGTGTGGATGCTGCATTTTGACGCTCATATATTGCTGCATCATAGGTGTTAGTGTGGATAGGTCAGGTCCTATATTTTCTGTATTCATATCACTTAACACCTTTAAAATTAATAATATTTACAATTAATTGCATACAAAACTTTTCCTGACGAATCCTATTGAATCTTGTCTAAACCTGAACAATCCAATGAATAAGTATACCTTTTAGTGTACCTTTTCTTGGTGTGTGGTTAAAATACTAAGAATAAGATGATTCGATTTTTGAATTTCTAAAACGGATTCTAACAAAAACTGTGGCTTTGTTTCTAAGGGGATTTCTAGGTGAGTGAAAAGAAACTCAAGCAACGAAAAAAGTTGCTCTAACTGCATCAAACAACCATCTGATGGTCAGGACAAAGTCTCTGTTTTAGAGGATATCGACTTCCAACTTGAGTTGGTACATAACGACCGAGTGAATCAAATTACATCATGGCACTGCTTGGATTGATTGCGAGTGCATCGAGTCAGGCGCAGAAAGATCAACGTAGAAAAGAGTTGATGGATATGTTGAGCAATGATGCCNNATGATGCCAAGATGTATAACAAAAAAGGCCTGATCGAAAAATTCATCAATGAACAATTGCCAAAGATGATTACAGGTCAAACAGTGAAGCAGGCATTTTCAGCATTTTGGGATGCAGAAAGAGCACAAGCCTAAGAGGGTTTCTGCCGTGATGAGCAATTGAAAAAACCTGAGTTTGATAAAGTCGCGGATAACTTTAATTTTACTGAGCGCCTTCCATTGCCTCATGAAATTAAAGAACTCCCGATTCAAAAACCGCCGTTGCTCAAGCGTAATCGTTATTTCGCAGAGTTACATGCAAAGACTTCAGAATTGTTAAGCCGATATAGTTTGAAATTGTAATGAGTACTAAAAAACGAGTGACATTGTTGCAGGGAGACATCACGACTTACCCTGTGGACGCAATTGTGAATTCTGCGAATAAATCACTATTAGGTGGTAGTGGTCTAGATTATGTCATCCATAAAAAAGCAGGCTTGCAAATGAAGCAAGCCTGTATAGAGCTGAATAAGCTTAAAGGAAGATGTTCTACAGGGCAGGCAGAAGTCACCATTGCAGGCGATTTGCCAGCGNNTAAGCGTAAGGGTGGATGTCCTACAGGGCAGGCAGAAGTCACCATTGCAGGCGATTTGCCAGCGCAATATCTTATTCATGCTGTTGGACCAAGATGGTTGGATGGTGAGCATGATGAAGCAGATTTGTTATGCAGTACATATTCAAATGCCTTGATTGAAGCGAATGAAGTACGTGCTAAAAAAGTTTCATTCCCTTCCATCTCTACAGGTGTTTATGCTTTTTCAAAGCAATTGGCAGGAGAAATAGCTATAGGAACAGTATTATCTACCTTGCCAGATTATCCATGGATTGATGAGGTGGTTTTTGTCATCAAGGATGCTGATAATTATCAGATTTATCAGAATATTTTGAGTAATTTGCATGATGAAAATTTAGAAATTAAGATTGAAAAAATATGACCACCGCAACACTAATTCCGAAAATAATCTCATTAAAAGACCTGTATCAACAGCAATTGAGTATTCCTGATTATCAACGTCCTTATAAGTGGACAGAGAAGCATGTCAGAACACTGTTTGATGACTTAGATTATTTTGTTGCAGGGATTACAGCAAAGAACCGTGATGATGATCGTTACAAGTATCGTCTAGGGACAATTGTTTTACATAAAGGCTCTGCTGAAGCAAAAAAAGATATCGTAGATGGTCAGCAACGAACATTAACTTCTTATTTGATTTGGTATGCTTTGAAAGCTAGAGCAAATCAGCTTAACAAGTTGGGTCTGCCTGAATTTAGTTTAGATATTCCTGCTTGTCGCATTAGCCAAGAAAACTTACGCCGAAATTATGAAGTTATTGAAAAGCTGATCGATAAGCCACGTTCAAAGCCCTTAGCAGAATATATTGATATTCTGCTGAGTAAATGTGAGTTCGTGATTGTTGAGCTAAGCAACCTGTCTGAGGCTTTCCAATTCTTTGATTCACAAAACTCGAGAGGATTAGATCTACATCCACATGATTTGTTGAAGGCATACCATCTGCGTGAATTTGATCCATCAGAAGCAGAGTTGAAAATGAAAGCCGTTCAGCAATGGGAGCAAAGGGATGAAAAGGAAGTCCATCGGATATTTTCTCATTTCCTGTATCCCATCAGACAATGGACTAAAGGGGAAAAGGCATTTCACTTTGGCAAAGCGCAGGTGGAGGGTTTTAAAGGGCTATCACTGCATCAGGAAGATCAGTTTCCACTAAGCCAGTCATATCGTATCTTGCACAGTATGGTCGATGAGTACAATAGTGATCGCTTCCGCAAGGTAGATAACATACATTTGGCTTACCCATTTCAAATCACCCAAACCATGATCAATGGGAGGCGCTTTTTTGAATGGTTTAGCCATTATGAAAGCAAAGCTTTGGGATTGCTTCGTCCACAAAGTCATGATGCTTGGGTCGAACCATTATTAACAAAAGCAATGTCGAAAAAAATTTGGAAAGTCATCAATGGTGTTGCCTTGACTGAAAATCCTAAAGATTATGATTATTCAGGCAGGACAAGAACAGGTGATGGCTATGTCCGCAAAGTGCTCAATGCTTTTTTGTTGGCTTACTATGATCGCTTTGGTGAGGTGGAGTTTTCGAGTGCTTTAGAAATTGGATTTATCTGGGCATACAGTTTACGCCTTAAGCAATCTAGCATTTATGAATCAAGTATTGAGAACCATGTGATAGGGCAAAATCTTTTTAGGCGTTTGGATCAATCACTACGACCAAAAGATTTCTTTAATTTTTCCTTGAATATCTATATTGAAGTTAGCCAAACAAGCAAAGCTATAGGCGTTGAAAAATTATTCAAAGAAATGAAATGCATGGCGGAGCAGGGATAATGTCTACAGAGCAAACACAACCATATACCATCTCACAATTGTTGAGTGAGGGTGTGAAGTATCAAATCCCTGTTTACCAAAGAAATTATGCTTGGGGGCGTCCACAGATCCAAGCGTTGATACAGGATGTTTATGATTATTATCTAAAGTCACAGATTAGTGTTGAAAACTATTATATCGGTAGTTTGGTGGTCGCAAAGAAAGAGCATTACTTTGAAGTGTTGGATGGACAGCAACGCTTTACAACCTTAAATCTTATGGCTTTATTCTTAAAGTCTTAACTTGAAAAATCAAAATTAGATCAATTTAATAGCATACGTTTAAGTTTTGAAAGCCGTGAAAAGTCAGAAATTCTTTTAAAGTCATTATGGACGTTTGTGAGTGATCAATCTATTGAAAAAGAAATAGATAGATTAAATGCACATTATGGGGATCACGTTATTCTCAGAGGTTATCGCATTGTTCAGGAAGAATGCCCCAAGATTGTCCAAGAAGATGAGCTTGGAAAGTTTGCAGACTATCTATTGGATCAAGTGGTGATTTTACGCACGATGATTCCAGAGCTTGCAGATGTGACGCATTATTTTGATGCACTCAATAACCGTGGGGAACAGTTAGAAGCGCATGAAGTGATTAAGGCTCATTTTCTGAGTTTGTTAAGTGCTGAGAATGAAGATCGTCATGTTGTTCATCAAGTATGGTCGGCATGTCAGGATATGTACAAATATGTTGCCTATGGCTTTAGTACAGATCAGAGAAAGAAAATATTTGGTGATACGTATCATGATTGGTTAGTTAAGAATTATGATGAGCTTAAGCAATGCCTACCTATCGAAACACCATCGAAAGATGCTAGTTCTGAAAACACAGGTATATATGGAGATAAGCTCACTTTGGAAGAAATTCTAAAGCTTAATCCTGTTCCTGTGAGTCAGAAGCAAAATGAAGAGTCGAGTGAACGTTTTACAAGCATCATTGATTATCCAAACTTCCTGATGCAGGTTTTGAAAATTTATGTCAAAACGCAGTTGAAAGACAGTGACTCTGGCAAGATTACACTCGATGATAAGACTTTATTAGAAAGCTTTAAAAACACGATTGTAGATGCAAGTCATGCAAAAGACTTTATCTATCTACTTTTGAAAACAAGATATCTATTCGATCTGTATGTCATCAAACGTGAGAATAGTCCGCAGTACAAAGGTTGGTCACTCAAGAAGCCTAAATATTATAATTCTGGTAATGTGAGCTATGTAAATACCTTTTCACAATCTGAACAGGAAGCGGAAAATGAATTAGCATTAGAAGGCGGTCAAAGAAACCTCGTGATGCTTCTATCCGCATTTCATGTTTCCTATCCGACACATGCACGTAAGAACTGGTTGTTGAGCGTTTTATATTGGCTCATAGATCATAGTGACAAAGGAATTAGCTTAACTGCCTATTTTGCATTTGTGGAAAATTTTGCACGTACTCTGATCAAGAAGCGGTACTTAAGTGCAGACAAGGAAGACTATGAAAGTTTTATGTATGGTAACGAACTTGTTTGCAACACTGCGGTCACTGTAGAAGACATAAAAACACAGTTTACTTATGGGAAGATTCCTTACTTCTGTTTTAACTATTTAGATTATCTTTTGTTAAAGAAGGAAAAAGGGAATCATGCTAAGTTTTATTTTAGCTACAAGGACTCGATTGAACATTTTTATCCACAGAATCCGAAGGTAGGTGATCCATTGTCACAGCAGGTTCGGGATAGTTTTGGTAATTTAGCTTTAGTGAATCAAAGTGAAAATTCTACACTCACCAATGACATGCCGATTCAAAAAGCGAATTGGCTCAGGAAGCATACAAAAGTACCCATCAGTTTGAAGTTGGAGCTGATGATGCACGTTGTTGATAAGAACGAATCTGAGTGGAATGAAGCGAGTATAGAAAAACATCAGCATGATATGATAGAGTTACTGGTAGAAGATTTAAACGGAAAAGCATGCTCTTAGGGACATGCTTTTTTATTATGTATACCTTTTAGTATACTCAATCTTAAATATTGATAAAAAATTTAATAAAATCAATAATAAGATACTAATGCACATCGGCGTTAAAGTGGAAAGATCAGCCATGATTTCCGGGTAACTCATTGAGGTAAAATCCTTAAATATTTAAATACATCGAATCGTTAAAAACTTGGCTGTCTCACCAATTTCAATTGCATGTCTGAAACTCTGGTCGTTCAATCCTGGATTGTGCCTTGGCTGGCGTTGTTATTTTTAAGCCAACCCGAGCTATGAAAAAACGCAGTTTCAGTCGTTCAGACATCTTACCAAATTTGCATGAATTGCGAAAAATGCTTTGCAGTAAATGGATAAAAATTAGGAGAACAGTGTTATGGGGAGATAGCTGGGGTGATCGACCGGCAATCGAAATAACCTAGTGAGATTGCCGGCCAATAGGCGCATGAAAATTCGACAGAACATTAAGGCNNTGCAGACGCAAGATACGACGCAGCTCTAAAACAGCTTCCGGTGTTTCCTGAATGGAATGTCCTCCTTTAATAATTTTTTCCGAAACGGCACCATCCAGATGGGCACTCTTATAGGGCACCACGTCATCAGTGATCACATTGATATCGTTACTGTCAGTAATATTGCCAATAATGGAATGAAAGGCCAATCCTTTACGTGGATGAATATCTTTAGTCAATTCAATAAACTTGGACTGATAACTTAAATCACTCGGCCCATTTTGAATCAGGCCATTATCAATCTGCTGTAACAGCTCTTTCAAATCCAGGTCCTGAGTTTGTATGCTATCGTTAATCGCAGAGAGGAAAGCACCAGGAATACGGATGATTTTACGTGCCGCCTTGGTAAACCAGCGATCGGCATAATCGGTTCCTCTATGCGGACTGGCCAGAAAAATCGCCCGAGAGAAATTAGGAGCGTCCTTGATGACCAGACGCTGCGAAATAATCGGTAATTTCTGGAATTTGTTTAACTGGCGATTATTCATCATGGATAGGGCTTTTTTGGTCACGTCGGCATCGCTGACCAAAAGCCGGGCAATAATGCCGCCCATGCTATGTCCCACCAGTACAGTATCTTTTTTGGCAGGAGCATTGGCATCGACCTGGGCAAAGGCCTGAGTCAATAAGGCATAAATCTGGAAACGGCTTTCCATAATCGGCATATTGGTGGAATAGAATACTTGCCAGACCTGAAAATTTTCACGCAGTACCGTGTCACCCATAATGTCGTTCGTCAGACGAATCCATGCTTCAGGGCTACTGGCCAGACCATGAGTCAATACAATCACTTTTTTATTCGGGTTATAAGGTTCCAGCATATATAAATGCGGCATGGTGAGACGATCATTACGATCAATCAGGGTTAAATAAGCTGCTCGGCCAAGATTGTTTTGTGCCAGCCATAAGCCATAAGGTGTAGAAAAGTTCCCCGCCAGCGGATAGGTCATGCCGGCCATATTGACTTGATCATATTTGTAAGGATCAAAGGCTTTTATTTCAAATTCTGCACTGTTTAAAATATCTTCTATATTTTTAGCCGATTTAGGCTGCGCAGTCAGGGTCGCCGCTAAATAACGAGCCTGATGAATATTCGGATTGACCCCGTTCTTATAGCTGAAATTTATTGGGTCGATAATATATTTATTTTTCCCTTCGCCGATATCATCCTTGGCCTGCGGTAGGACCAGGACAAATTCTGAACCGAAACCATCGCGACGGTTAATGGAACGTAAGCCTGAAAAATTCAGGTTATAACTGGAAAGCAACTGCTCGATTTTCTGATTTTTAAGCTGGGGATAGTAATCAAAGTTGATCTGATAAATGCTTTTGCCGACCTTGATCTGCGGATCCACCGTAGTAGGTTTGTGACGTAAGGCATAAGCAGTCACCAGCTTGGCCAATGCCAAATTATAAAAGTCACGTATTTGAACCTGCCGGTTGTCAAAAATCCGGTCTTTGGGCTGACGTTTGGTTTTAAACATGTAGGCGTAGCTATAGCGGATGCTTTTATCCAGCATATACAGCTGCTGATCCAGACATTGATCATAGGTCACTTGCTGCTGTTTTTGTTTTTCTTCAGATCGGGTACCGGTTAAAGTTCCTGTTTTGCAGTCAGAAGACTTTTCAAATTCCAAAGCTTTGGCCAGGTAAATTTCGCTGGATGTAGAGAGTAGTTGTTCGTCCTGAATTTGTGGAATCTGTTGCAGTTCCTGAATACACTGGTCGGGTTGATCGGAACAGATTCTGGCTTCACGACCAGTCATGGACAGCACATTCAAACTGGCTTCACTTAATTTATTGCGGGTAAGAATACTTTCACGTTCATTGGCAATGGTGACATTGATGCCCTGGCTTTTGACGCTCACAATTTGACAACCTGTAAGCAGATAACTACTCAGGAGCGAGGCAAATAAAACTCTGTATATTGGTTTTGGCATAAAGATTGTCTACGTTAAGTATTTGTTTGAATTTTTCTTCATCATACGATATTTCTTCTAATTTTCAATTCGTGCATAAAAAATAGACCGTTTTGAACGGTCTATTTAAAAGGCTTAGATTCTCAAAAGAAGTGCAACAGACATTAATTTATTGGAAAGAAGCAAGATGAGCTAGCATTCTGCT
>DKLL01000112.1:384-22923 GCA_002455755.1 Acinetobacter sp. UBA6641 | reverse complement strand
CCGTCATCATCACGGTAAAATCGTGCCGATGAAGAAATGTCTTCTAAAGATTTTAGCGTGGGTAAATTTTGCTCATAGGCATCCAAGACCCATTGTTGTTCTTCTTGTGAGGGAGCAATTAAGTCAATCCACACTAAATCCTGGTGCAGATCAAAACCACCATTAATAGTGGCATCTTCCAAACTACCGCGCTCTGTGGCGTAAAAGGCTTCAAGCATGCTGTCTTTTCTCCCTTGCGCAGTATGGGTTAATTGATGGGTGTATTTTAGACAAGGAATTCAATAAAAACACTGATTCAATCGCCTTTTTATTAAAAAATCTCCTGAAAATTTACTTTATTATTATGACATCAGTAAAACATGGTGAAAAAATGACGAAATCTATCGCAATTTTTTGTGGCTCTGCCGTTGGCACAGATTCCATTTTTTTAGACACCGCGCAAAAAATGGGTCAAACCATCGCCCAGCAAGGCAAAACGCTGGTCTATGGTGGTGGTCGTTCTGGCTTGATGGGAATGGTCGCTGATAGTGCTTTACAGGCCGGTGGCAAAGTCATTGGCGTGATTCCGAATGCCTTGGTCGATCGTGAGCTGGCTCATCCGCATTTAACCGAATTGCATGTAGTAAGCAATATGCATGAACGCAAAACCAAGATGTCAGAGCTTTCCGATGCCTTTATTGCTTTGCCAGGTGGTGCAGGGACACTGGAAGAAATTTTTGAGCAATGGACCTGGGCACAACTGGGCATCCATTTAAAACCGTGTGCCTTTTTAAATGTGGCCGGTTTTTATGACGATTTACTCAAGTTTATTCAGTTTACGACAGTGAAAGGTTTTACCCAGCCACGTTTTGCGGACAGCATTATTGCTTCAGATTCAATTGAAGAGATTTTGCAGCAGTTTGATGANNGCGGCAATTATTTTAAATGATCAACACCAGCTTTTGGTGGTGCGTAAACGTGATACGTCATGCTTTATGCAGGTGGGTGGCAAGCTGGAACCGAATGAGCCCCCTGAAGTGACCATGCTGCGTGAAATTCAGGAGGAAATTGGCTGTCAGGCTTCAATTCAACAATTTGTTGGGCGTTTTGAAACGGCGACCGCCAATGAACCCGATCACCGACTGGTCAGTTATGTTTATCATGTAACTTTAGATCACGTTCCGAGAATTGCAGCTGAAATTGCCGAAATGAATTGGGTGGATTTAGAGGATAAAACCACCCCACTGGCACCTTTAACCCGTGAAATAGTCATGCCCTGGGTGAAGCGGTTTTTAACAGAAAGCACCATGTCCTGATGGATAAAATAAACTCTTCCCGGCAAGGATGAGCATAGGCTTCTGCCAGGAGATAGGGGAAATCAGCAGACTTCCTTTCCTGCCTTTAAATCTCTGCACTGGCTATACAGGCGGCATAGATTTGCTGACAGCCTAATTCGTCTAACTTGGTTTTTAAGGCATGTAGTGAACTGCCGGTCGTGACCACATCATCCAGCATCAGTACCTTGCGGTAACGGACTTTGGACGTTGCTGCTATCCTGAATTGCTGATCAATCTGGTCAAGCCGTTCGATACGGCTCAAGCCTTTTTGCGAATGTTGAGCCAGTCGCGCAACCGGTTGCCAGACTGGAATATTCAACTGTTTTGCCAGGATATTTGCCACCAGCAAAGACTGGTTATAGCCGCGTTCGGCCAGCCGTTGATTGGAAATGGGCATTGGCACAATGGCCTGAATTTTGGGCAATCGAAGTTGGATTAAAGTTCCTGCAAGCAATTGCTGAAAATGCAATTGCTGTTCATATTTGAATTTCTGAATGATACGATCCATTGGATAGTCATAATGACAGGCCACCTGAATCTGCATTTCCTGTCGCTGAATGCTCTGTTTCAACCAGGGCAATTGCTGCCAGCAATCTGTACAAAGTGAATGGTGTTGCTGTCGGTCGATTCCGCAGAGCAGGCAAGGGGAAATACTTTGCACACCTTGGTAAAGCAGTTGATTGATGAATTGGAGCATAGTATTTTATTGTTTTACTGATTTTATGATTGGTCTTTTATGGTACGTAGATATCAATTATTTCATAAGTATAATGATCATCATGTTTATAAATTCGAAGGTTAATAATTAAATCACTAGGACTTTCTTCCTCTGTAAACAGGTCAACAATCGCCACCCAAAAATGATTTCCATTATGTTTGCCTTGATAGAAGCATACAGAAGAATCCCATGATTCCTCAGGCAAGCTGACAAGATGAGCACCATAATGATCAATATTTTTGGCAATTTCAGCAGCATATTTAATGTCAATCAATTCAACATTTGGAATTGTACGTAGGCGAGCAAAATCTTTATCTTTAAAAGCCTCGACAATTTGAACGATTGTATTTCTCCAGATATCTGGAATTGGCGATTGAAACTCTGAATCGAATGGAACGGGAATATCTTGTGTCATGTTATTTTTCCTTATTATTTACACATAGGCATAGCGTGGTGCCTCCGGCAGCCAGCGTTTTAACAAGGCTTCGGCATTTTCCGGATAATCTTTGAGAATTTGCTGCGCAACATAATGCGCCTGATTCAGCAGATGATCATCGCGTTCCAGCTTGGCCACGCGAAAACCCATATCTCCGGTTTGCTTGGTACCCAGCAACTCACCCGGGCCGCGAATTTCCAGATCTTTTTCGGCAATGATAAAACCGTCATTGGTTTCACGCATAATCCGCAGCCGTTCCTGTCCATTTTGCGAAAGCGGATTTTTATATAGCAAGGCACAAAAACTGGCAGTCGCACCTCGGCCAACACGACCACGAAGCTGATGCAACTGGGAAAGTCCCAGACGCTCGGCATTTTCAATTACCATGATGGATGCATTTGGTACATCCACACCGACTTCAATCACGGTAGTGGCAATCAAGAGTTGCAACTGATTGTCTTTAAACTGCTGCATCACCGCCTGTTTCTCATCGGCTTTCATCTTGCCATGCACCAGACCAATGTTGAGCTGGGGAAAGCGTTGCTTAATTTCCTGATAAGTCGCCTCAGCCGCCTGCGCATCCAGCGTTTCCGATTGTTCCACCAAAGTGCAGACCCAGTAAGCCTGTTTGCCTTCGGCGCAATTGCTGGCAATTCGGCTGAGCACCTCTTCGCGGCGATCCAAGGGGATGGTGACGGTCTGAATCGGAGTACGACCAGGCGGCAGTTCGTCAATCACCGAGGTGTCCAGATCGCCATAAGCAGACATGGCCAGCGTGCGTGGAATCGGAGTAGCAGTCATCACCAGTTGATGCGGGGTCATGTTGTTAACGCCTTTATTACGAAGCGCCAGCCGTTGATCGACCCCAAAGCGATGTTGTTCGTCAATAATCACCAGACCGAGTTTGCTGAACTCGACATTTTCCTGAAACAGGGCATGGGTACCCACCACCAGATTGGCAGTGCCTTGCTTAATCGTTTGCTCGGCCGCTGTACGGGCTTTGCCTTTCTGCTTGCCTGAAAGCCAAGACACATTCAGGCCTAAAGGTTCAAACCATTTTTTAAAATTCAGGTAATGCTGCTCCGCCAGAATTTCCGTCGGTGCCATCAGTGCCACTTGCCAGCCTTCTTCCAGTGCATGACAGGCGGCAACGCCAGCCACCAGGGTTTTACCGGCACCGACATCGCCCTGAACCAGACGCAGCATCGGTTTGTTCTGTTTCAAGTCCTGCACAATTTCCTTGGAGACCCGTTTTTGTGCACCAGTCAGGCTAAACGGCAAACTGTCCAATAACTGTTTGGCAAAATTCTTACTTGGGCTAAAAGATGGGGCGGCAATCTGCTGGATATAGGCACGCCGTGAGAGCAGACTGATCTGATGCGCCACCAGCTCTTCAAAAATCAGCCGCTGCTGGGCCGGATGAGAACCTTGGGCCAGCTGTAGCATATTGGCATTCAGTGGTGGTTCATGAATATACTCAAGTGCCTGTTTCAGGGCATAACCATTGGTGAATTTTTCCGGCAATAATTCGGGCAGGTCATCGCTGTGCTGTTTCAGTGCCTGTTTGACATATTCACGCAGTTTGGGCTGGGTTAAACCATCGGTTGCAGGATAAATCGCAGTGAGCTGGGTTTTCGGCAACGGCGTATGTTCAGTGATGAGCTGAATTTCAGGATGATACAGTTCCAAGCCACGTGCACCGACGCGAACTTCACCAAAGACGCGTAACTGGTTGCCGACTTTGGCACGATCGGTCAGGGCTTTATAAACATGATAAAAACGCAAGGTGACTTTGCCGAAATCATCCTGTAGCTGTATGGCCATGGATTTGCGCTTACCGGGGGGGAAATCGACCCCTTTAACAATACCTTCCAGCAAATAGCTGCGCCCCACGACCAATTGGTTCATGGGAATGATCGTGCTACGATCTTCATAATCACGCGGCAGATGAAACAGTAAATCATCTGTGCTAAAGATATTCAGTTTTTCCAGTAATGCGGCAGAGGCAGTTCCTACCCCTTGCAATTGATGGACTGCAGCCATGTCCCCTCAACTTGAGTTAAATCATCAGGTGCTTAATGCATATATTATTTATAGGTTATGGTAAAACATCTACCCGGGTTGCCAAACAATTATTTCAGCAAGGGCACCAAATTACCACAATCAGCCAAAGTCCGAAAACCGATGCCTATGCAACTCATCTGATTCAGGATGTGCATCAGCTGGATTTAACGCATCTCCCGCCCATAGATTGGGTCTATGTTTTATTGTCGCCATCACAAAGCACGGTGCAAGGCTATCAGCAGACCTATGTCGATTCGGTTCAGCCCATTGTAAATGCCTTAAAACAGCATCCGGTGCAAAGCATTGTGGTGGTGTCCTCGACCCGGGTTTATGGTGGAAATGTTGGTGGGTACATTGATGATGAATCTGTTCTTCGGCCTGTGGATGAGCAGGGGAGATTGCTCTGGAAAATGGAGCAACTTTACCAGCAGGCATTTGCCGAGCGCTGCATAATCATTCGACCTGCAGGAATTTATGGCACGTCTGTGGCAAGGATGATCAAGCTGGCTGAAACGACCCAAAGCTATCCTCAAATTCACTGGTCTAACCGGATTCATATTGATGATCTGACCCGATTTCTTGCGCAATTGATTCACGTGGAACATCCTGAAAAATCTTATATTGTCACCAATAATCAGCCTGTGCCTTTACATGAAGTGATTCAGTGGTTTCAATGGCAATTGGATTTACCGAAACTGGTTTTGCAAAGCCAGAAGGAATCTGGAAAACGGATTTATGCGACGCGAATGCTTGAAACTGGATTTCAGTTAGAGCATGAGGATTGTTTTGGGGATTATGCAGAATTGTTAAAGGTGGAGTGAATGTCACTCTTATATTTGAAGTTCCTCCTCCCTATGGGAGGAGGTTAGGAGGGTTTTTTAATCAATCTCTCCCTAGCCCTCACTTGCGCTAGATCTAAAGCAGTATTTTATCTATAGCTCAGGAGAGTATTTAACAGACTCTCCCTAGCCCTCTCCTAAAAGGAGAGGGAACAGAGAAGGAAGATTATTTCTTCTTGCGTTTCAAACGGCGTTTTGCCTGCTGCGCTGCAACCGCATCCAACGCTTCTTTCAGCTCTTCATCACTGAAAGTGGTAATGTACTGAAGCATCTGCAAGGTCACATCATCCAGCACAAGGTTGGCGTACTGAGCCATGTTCTGGAAGTTCTCGTCAAACACAATGGCGTTATCTTCATTGTTGCGGATATAACCCTGCTGGGTCAGTACTTTAATAAAACTCTGGAACAGTGATTTATCAAAAAACTCCGGTGAGTTGAACTCATACAGTACCGACAGACGCTGACCGACCAGATGACTGAGCTCTTCTACCTGTCGGGTCGTAATATTGCCTGAACCACGTTGGGTGATTAAAGCTAAGGTCATATAATAACGTTCCAGACTCTGCATTACCGGAGCGGCAAGCACTACCAGCTGGTTATGATCTTCCGAATTTGGTGCAGGGGAAACCAGATTGCCTTCAATATCTTCAAAAATTAATTTGGCTTGAATCAAGGCTTCAACATACGCNNGCATGCAAAATATTATTGCGGAAGTAAGTCAGCAATACCGCCTGGTTATCTTCAATCGCAATAATGTCGCCTAACACGTGTTTAACGCGCTTAATCAGCTTCAGCTTTAAGCCATAAGCAATGATTTCTTTGCCTGAAAGCGGCGTAACCTGAGTACGCGTATCATAAGGCAAGGCAGTCACTAATTTGCGGTAAGCATCCAGCTGCTTGATGCAGATCTCTTCATCCAGCGTATGTTTGGGGGTAGCCAACAGAATCAGCGAAAGCAGCGATATCGGATTGATCACCACGGCACGGTTAATATTTTCCAGAATTGCATGTGCAGCACTGTTGACCGCATCCGATACTTCTGGCGGAATCGGATCATCATTTTTAGCAATTTTAATATTGTCCGCAGCATGCTGTTTGAGCATGTCATCCAGGAAAACCGGCTCACCAAAGTTTACATGCACCTGGCCGAAAATACGTTCGATTTTGCGCAGGGTTTTCAGAATGCCCATGATGGATTCAGATTCTTTATCTTTACCATTCATTTCACCGACATAGGTGGCACCTTCCATCAGGCGTTCATAGCCAATATATGTCGGTACAAATACGATCGGTTTAGAACGACCACGCAAATGCCCATGTACCGTCATGGCGAGCATACCGGTTTTTGCCGGCAGCAAGCGTCCTGTACGCGAACGGCCACCTTCAATAAAGTATTCCAGTGGCGTATTGCGGGACAGAATATTGAAAAGATATTCTTTAAATACAGTGGTATACAAGCCATTACCGCGGAAGGTACGGCGAATGAAGAACGCACCGCCACCACGCAATAATTGACCTACAAAAGGCATATTCAGGTTATCACCTGCAGCAATGTACGGCACCATCATGCCACGTTTATAAATCACGTAAGACAGTAATAAATAGTCGATGTGACTGCGGTGGCAAGGTGTGTAGATAATTTCGTAATCTTTGGCCAGTTCACGCATGGTACTGAAGTTATGCACTTCAACGCCGTCATAGAGCTGGGTCCATAACCGGGTCAGTGCCATGTCGGCAAAACGCACGGCTGAATGGGAATAGTCAGATACAATCTCGTTTAAATAGCCAATAGCACGACGTTCAGCTTCAATCATGCTGATTTTGCCACGGATGCTTTCCCGGCGGATGGCATCCTGAACATCACTGGATTTAATCAGGGAATGCATCACGTTACGGCGGTCTGAAAGATCCGGACCAAGCACAACCTCGCGCTGACCATCTAAATAGTCGTTTAATTTATTGAGAATATAAGTCGGAGGTGACAGGTTTGGATGCATCTGTTTGGCAAATTCAACCAGTTGCCGCAAAGACTGGCCCTGATGGAATTCCAGATAGGACTGACGACCATGCAGGCCAATATTCACCAATTGTTTAACGGTGCCTGGTGTTGCCCAGGTATCGGTAAATAAGAGTTTGAACCAGGAATCTTCTTTGTCTGGCGAACGTCCCCAGAGTACGGTGACCGGAATCAGTTCAATATCAACTTGAGGGTGATGTTCCAGAATGTCGATCAGGCGCAATAATCGCGGTGGAAAGGCATGTGGGGGAGGATTGAGCAAGTTGTTTTCATTATAATGCTGCAAAAACAACACCGATGCTTTTTCCTTGTGATCGCCTACCACTAACGGATCTAATGCCGGTGACAATTTTAGACGGCGCGTTTCACTATCGACAATCAGGGCATTGCTACGCGAATAATTTTGTAATACATAGCATATTACTTTTTGTTGAGCGGGCTGCCCTGTCTGGGGATTCGCGTCTGTAGTTGCCGGTTCAGTAGGAACCTCACCAAGAACATGTGGGGTTACCACCAGGTCAAGCAGCTTACTGGAAAGCTGACGGTAGATTTGACCAAAGCCACTCTTGGACATACATACTCCTACTTAAATGACTGAAACCACAGATTTTCTGAGGGGGGAAATAGTTTTGCATCATTGTAATTTAAAACAATAGGCTATTTTCTGACAAAATGCATATTGAGTGTTAAATTTTATCGTTAAAAATCGTATTTTTAGCGAATATTCTGCCCAAATAGCGTGACAGGCCAGTCAGCCTAAGGCTAGGGATTTAGTCTGGATTTGTGGCAGAATAGAGTCAATAGCTTAGCTGATTGATTAAAAATTTTCGCCTACATTTTAGGTATCCCACATTAAAAATAGGTCACTTATGAATGCCTTAACCCAAGAACTGGTTGAATTACTGAGCTTGGAAAAAATTGAAGAAAATATTTACCGAGGTCAAAGCCGTAATCTGGTGGGCAAGCGGGTCTTTGGTGGGCAGGTATTGGGGCAGGCATTACGCGCGGCTTCCTATACCACAAATAGTCCTGCACATTCCTTGCATGCCTACTTTTTATATGGTGGAGATGTCAATGCGCCGATTATTTATGAAGTAGACCGTCTGCGGGATGGCAAGAGTTTTGTCAGTCGCCAGGTGCGTGCCATTCAGCATGGACGCACTATTTTTACTGCCATGATTTCATTTGCCAGTCCGGAAGATGGTCTGAATTACCAGATTTCAGAACCGAAATATCCTGCGGTTGAAGATTTAAAAAATGAAGCTGAATTAAAGACACAGCTGGTCGAATTCGTGCCGGAAAATGTACGCGCCAGTTTTATGCGTGACCGTCATGTGGAAATTCGCCCGGTGATGCCGGTCAATCCATTTCAGCCTCAGCCTGAAGCACCTTCTTATGCGCATTACATTCGAACTCATGGCCAGATTGCGCAAAAGGTTGATGAAATTTCACTACATCAGGCCATCGCTGCGTTCTATTCAGACTTCACCTTAATGACCACGGCTTTGCGCCCACATGGCCTGAGTTATATTTCTCCAAGTCTGCAATGTGCCAGTATTGACCATGCCATGTATTTCCATAAGCCATTCCGTGTCGATGAATGGATGCTGTATGACATGGATGCCACCATCAGTGCCAGTTCGCGCGGCCTGAATTTCGGCCGCATGTGGCAAAATGGTGAACTGGTTTGTAGCACGACTCAGGAAGGTTTGATCCGCTTACGTGAAATTGAAACCCAATAAGTTGAAATGTCGTAAAAAAACCGGACCTGCTGTCCGGTTTTTTTATAATTTTATTAATCCTTGTGGTTCNNGCGGGATGTCCTCGGAGACATCTTTATGGCAGCCATGATCTGAATGGGCAAAGGCTGCATGCGCACTGCATAGCAGAGTAATAATTAGCATGATTTTTTTCATCGTTGTACTCTTTTAATTATTAGATTGAATCATTGAATTAAAAGCAGATTTTATGCCATCTGTTTATTCAAGTGGTGATGATTCAGATAAAATGAGCCGCCTGTTTTGATTTATTTATGCTGAGCTTGTGACAAAAAAATCCTCGATTCTAAAAATATGGCATGGCATAGTGCCTTACAGGACTTAATGATAAAAAGCATGTCGTGATGAGCTTAAATACACAAATATTGATTGCTGCAATTTTAGGGGTGGCATTTGGATTTCTGTTAAATCTGTTTCCCAATACTCAGTTTTTTTCTGTCAGTCTTTATGGCTTGGGTCTGGCCAGCAGCATTTTTATTGGGTTATTGAAAATGCTGCTTATTCCACTGATTTTCAGTTCCATTGTGGTCGGCGTTTCGAATTTGCAGGCAGGCGGGCAACTGGGTCGGGTCTGGAAAATTACCCTGCTGTGCTGTGTCACCACCACCACTTTGGCGCTGATTTTGGGCTTAAGCTGTGCGCATCTGTTTAATGTGGGCCAAGGTGTAGATATTGTGATGTTTCAGGATGCCATGAACAGTCATCAAACGCCTGATACCTTAACGCCATCGTCCTTCTTTACCAACTTTATTCAAAATACCCTGATCAATCCGTTTAAGGCCTTTGCCGAAGGCAATGTGCTGGCTGTGGTGGTATTTGCCTTGTTTATCGGGGTTGCGCTGGTCAAAGGCGGAGATAATTTCCGCAGTGTGCGCAAGTTAAGCCTGCAATTTTTTGACATCATGATGATGATGATCGGCTGGGTGATGAAACTGGCACCGCTCGGCATTTTTGCCTTGCTGGCGAAACTGATTTCAACCGAAGATATTTCCGTATTAAGCCGTTTGGCCGAGTTCGCCGCCGTAGTAACCGGAACCACCATTTTTCATGGTGCCGTGGTATTGCCATTGTTGCTCTGGATTTTTGGCAAGATGAGTCCGATCACGTTCTTTAAAGGTACACGAGCGGCACTGATTACTGCATTTGCCACCAGCTCCAGTTCGGCAACCATGCCACTGTCAATGAAATGCGCGCAGGAAAATTTAAAGGTACGTCCACAAACCGCAGGCTTCGTGATTCCTTTGGGCACTCAGCTGAATATGGATGGCACGGCACTGTATGAAGCTGCTGCGGCTTTGTTTATTGCCAATCTGATGGGACTGGACTTGAGTATCGGTCAGCAACTGGTAGTCTGTGCAACCGCCATGATTGCTTCCCTGGGGGCACCAGGGATTCCAAGCGCAGGTATGGTGACCATGATTATGGTGCTGCAATCGGTCGGGTTGCCAGCAGAAGCCATTGCAATCTTGCTGCCGATTGACCGTCTGCTGGATACCGTCCGTACCGTGGTCAATGTTCAGGGCGACATGATGATTAGCGTGGTGGTGGATCGTTATAGCCGTGAACCAGAAGTGTCCTAATCTGTTTCCCAGCCGGGATGAAATACAATTTCACAGATATGACCTCCGGGTCTTGAAAATAACCCGCATAACCCTCGTAAAAAGTGGCCTGTGCGGGTTTAATGATTCTGGCACCGGCATGTGCTGCCTGGGCCATGACCTGATCCACTTCCAGTGGGTTATAGACATTATGTCCCAAGGTCATTTGCGTCGGACACACCGGGCTGAGTTCCAATCCGGTATCATGCTGAATGCTGCTTTGTGGCCATAACGCCAGTTTTATTCCGGCTTGCAGTTCAATAAAGGCCACAGGCCCATACTCAAATTCCTGCCCAATGATCCCTTCACTGGCGAAGCCCCAACCTTCACGATAAAAATGCAAAGATGCTTCCAGGTCGCGCATCCCCAGTGTAATGACTGAAATCCGTGCTCGCATACAGTTATCCTTGTGCTTGTTTGCCTCTGCTTTTATCTTGGATCAAATCAAAAATAGGGCATAAATCCCTGTTGTGGTTAAATTGTATACATGTATTTAATTATCAAATGAATAATAAAAAGGATTAGGCCACTTTCAGCCTGGCTGCACGTTTGGCAGCAGGGGAGCGGTTCAGGTAAGCAATGGCATCTTCAGTTTTGGCTTCGTGCAGTGGATCGTACCACGGCATCAGATAACCCAGTTGCTGTGACACCAGCCAGAAGGGACTAGGCATTAAATTGTTGTCACGCTGGGCAATGGCATACCATTCGCGCCAGATCCACGGTTTGTAAACGGCAGGACGGATAGACTGAAAGCGTGGATCCTGCTTGAGTAGATGTGCGGTACCATCCACCCACAAGCCAATGACTGCCACAATGACAATCACGCTTAAATAATAGCGGGCGATGTAGCCGCCACCTAAATGACGGTACAAATCAAAGGCTACAGTACGATGTTCAATTTCTTCTGCACCATGCCATTTAATCAGATCCAGCATAGCCGGATCGGCACCCAGTTTTTCCCATTCCTGATTGTACAGCGCATATTTTCCCAGCACGCAGGTCATGTGTTCCACGGTGGCAATAATGCCAAGACGGAACAGGTCCCATTGATGTTCAAGCAATTGAGGGATCTTTAGACCTAGAGGTTGATCAGCAAGTAACTTGCTGAACAGGAAATTCATCACATCCAGATTGCGCTGGATATCCATGTGGCGCGCAGTTAGATATTCTTTATTGGCCGAGTTATGGGCTTGGGCATGCATGGCTTCCTGACGCACAAAGGCCTGTACATCCTGTTTCAGCTTTTCATCCCGAATCTGCGGCAAAACCTTGTTATACAAACGGCAGAACCAGAATTCGCCGGCAGGCAAAATCATATTAATTTCATTAATGAAATAGCTGACATAAGGCTGATTTGGAATCCAGTCAATCTGGGTGTCCTGCCACTGGAATTTTACTTTACGCGGGTGAATATGATAGGCAATGGATGAGCCAAGTCTGGAGTTTTTTAAACGGGAGAGAAGTTTCATCATACAGTCCTTATTGTTTTACTTAAGGTCAGTATGAAAAAAATGTCCCGCATTGTGATTAGCAATACAGGACACTGGAATATCAATTGATGATGATTTTGGTCGGACAATCTGGCTCAATCAGACCCGATCAATCAGCTTGTCGGCTTGCATCGGTGGCATCTTCAGCAATTTCGGTTTCGCACTCGTCCTCTAATACTTCTAAAGATTCGAGAGGTTCATCCAGATCATTGAGTTCATCGGCAGTGGCTTCAGGGATGTTGTCCAGATCAAATTGTGCTGACTGTTCAAGGGTAAAGTTCAATCGGCCACCCATCACGCTGGCCAATTCTTCCAGACCTTGCTTGTTGAGTGACGAGAACAACTGAATGGAGAAATCCAGCTTCATTTTTTTCAATGCCGCTTTGACTTCCTGCAAGGCTTTGGATGCCGGCCCGCGATTCAGTTTGTCCGATTTGGTCAGCAAAACATGCACGAACAATTTACGTGAATAGGCCCATTCCAGCATCATCACGTCAAAATGTTGCAATGGATGGCGGATATCCATCAGAAGCACCAAACCTTGCAAACTCTGACGATGAATCAGATAGTTTTCCAGCTCTTTTTGCCAGACAATTTTCATGGCCTCCGGGACGGCGGCATAACCATAACCTGGCAAATCGACCAGGCGCTGGTCTGGATTGCCGAGACTGAAGAAGTTGATCATTTGGGTACGACCGGGCTTTTTAGAGGCACGTGCCAACTGTTTCTGGTTGGTTAAGGCATTAATGGCGCTAGATTTACCGGCGTTTGAGCGTCCAGCAAATGCCACTTCATAACCGGTATCTTCAACACACAGGTTTAACTTGGGTGCACTCATTAAAAATTCGGCTTTACGCAACCAGTTCAACGCGCGAACAGAGTACTCAGTAATGGCAGGATCAACTTTTTTCTCATAGCTGATCTTTTGCTTGGGCGCATGGGCTGTCTTACTGTTTTTGGATTTTCCTCTGCTGTGATGCATAACTCAACTTCAATAAATGATCTACAAGCGAACATTATAAAGGAAGTCGTTCGGGCAAGCGAACTTTGCAAGCAAAACACCGGGAATTAAAGATTGATCATTTGAATAGGGGATTGGGTGGTGTACCTGGCAGCCGGCGTAGTATTTAACACTTGTCCCAGAGTATATTGGTCCAGACTGAGATAAAACTGCTCCAAAGCCTGATCCAGAATACCCTTTAGTCCACACTGACTACGCAGTACGCAGGGTGGAGTATTGCATTCTACAATCTGGTTTTCACCTTGCAGGATACGCACGATCTGACCCAGTCGCAGTTCCAGGGTTTCAGGATTCAAACCAATACCGCCACCTTTGCCTCGTGTGGTAATCAGCCAGTTCTGCTTGCCCATAAAGTGCACAATTTTCACTAAATGGTTTTTAGACACATGCAAGTCCTGAGCGATTTCTGCAATGGTATAAGGCATATCCCGTGGCTGGGCAATATACATTAAAATGCGCAGGGCATAGTCAGTAAATTTATTCAGTTGCATGATAATACTGATTTTTTTGAGTAAAAATTAGGGTTAGTCTAGCATAACCAGACTAACCCTCTCTTTATTTTATGCTGATGGAGCAGGTTAGTGCTTAACGCCACCTGTACCAAACGCTTCACTGTGAATATTTTCAGCAGGAATGCCGCGAGCAACCAGTGCCTTTTGCTGTTCAGCCATAAATGGCATTGGGCCGCAGAGATAGTAGTCGGCATTGACAGGTAACAATGCGCTATCCATGCTGCTTAAGTCCAGACGACCGGCAACATCATAATCCTCACCTAATTTATCGCCTGGATGCGGGCTATCATAAGCGGTAAATGTGCTGAGACGTGGATATTTTGCTTTTAGGTCCTGAATGTGCTGATGCATTGCATGCACTTGTTTGCTACGGCAGGCATGGATGAATGTCACCGGTTGTGGCATATCCAGCGTCACCAGCTGATTCAGCATGGCAATCATTGGAGTCAGGCCTACACCGCCACTGATAAACACATTGCGCTTATTTGGGTCAATCAGGTAAAAGTTACCTGTTGGTGCAGAAACTTCAATTTCTGAACCTTCTGGCAGGCTATGTAAAGTATTCGATACCCAACCTGGAACCATGTCGCCTTTTTGGTCTTCACGTTTTACCGAGATACGTAAATAGTCCGCTTGTGGGCTAGTTGAAAGCGTATATTGACGAGGCTGTTTCAAGCCAAGTTCTTCAACGAAAACACGTACTGAAATATATTGGCCCGCTTCGTATTTCGGCAATGCACCGCCATCGACAGGTTGAAGATAGAAAGACGTGATTTCATCGCTTTCAACTACTTTCTTGGCAATCTTGAAGTTACGCCAGCCTAACCAGCTGCCTTTAGTTTGTTGATGCTGATCGTAAATGGCTTTTTCAGTGCTGATGAACAGGTCTGCCAGCTGACCATATGCTGCTGCCCAAGCGCCAATCAGTGGATCATCCATTGAAATGCTTAACACTTCACTGATTGAGTGGAGCAGGTTTTCACCAACAATATTATAGTCAGGTGCCTGAATGTTCAGGCTAACGTGTTTATGCGCGATTAACTCAACCACAGGCAGCAATACGGAAGGATCTTCAATGTTTTCAGCATAAGCCAACACGGCACCTGCCAAGGCTTGTGCCTGCGCACCACTGCGCTGATGCCCCATATTAAAAGTTTCTTTTAGATCGGGATTATTGCCCAGCATGCGGTTATAAAAATAACCAGTCAGGGCTACGCCATTTTCGCGGAGTACAGGAACTGTTGCTTTTACTAGGTCAATTTGCTGCGGAGTCATGTTTGATCTCTCATGGCGGTTATTTATAAGATGTATTTAAAATACATTTTATAAACTGCTTTGACAATAGGGTTGTTTTATAAAACCATAAAAAAATTATGGAATATAAGAATATCCCATAATTTCTTAATAATTGATCAGATTATTGAATTATCGTTTACCAAATAATGAACCCAGTAAACCCCGCACGATTTTCTGTCCGGTGCTGCCACCCAGGCTGCGTGCAGCACTTTTGGCGAAAGTTCCCACAATATCCTGGGTGAATTTTTCGCGTTGTTTGACTGCGCGTTCTGCCTCTTTTTGTTGCTCGCGCGTCAAGCGTTCTTGTTCACGGGCTTGCTGTTTTGCTAAAGCTTCCTTTTCTTTCGCTGCTGCTTTTTCTTGTTCTGCTTGAAGGGCTTGTTGTTGGCGTTCTGCTACTTTGTTTTGCAACATTTCAAAGGCACTTTCACGATCTAATTGCTTTTCATACACGCCCGCAATTACGCTTTGATTCATACAGGCTTGACGTTCTTCAGGCGTTATCGGGCTAAAGGAAGAGTAGGGTGGCATGACCCAGCCACGCTGTACCATTTGCGGGATGCCTTGTTCATCCAGACAGCTAATCAGGGCTTCACCGACGCCCAGTTCGGTAATGGCCTGATCCACCTTAAATTCAGGATTGGTGNNTAAAGGCGCGCAGGGCATGCTGCACCCGGTTACCGAGTTGACCTAAGACGCTTTCAGGTAGGTCCAGCGGATTCTGGGTAACAAAATAAATGCCGACACCTTTGGAGCGAATCAGGCGTACTACCTGCTCAATTTTTTCCTGTAGCGCAGGGCTGGCATTATCAAACAGCAAATGTGCTTCATCAAAGAAGAACACCAGTTTCGGTTTGTCCATATCTCCCACTTCAGGCAACTGTTCAAACAGTTCAGACAACATCCACAGCAGGAAAGTGGCGTACAGCTTGGGGGTATTCATCAGTTTATCGGCAGCCAGCACATTGATGTTGCCACGTCCCTGGCTGTCGGTCTGGATAAAATCCATGATGTCGAGTGCAGGTTCACCAAAAAATTTGTCACCGCCCTGATCGGCAAGTGCCAGTAAATTACGTTGGATTGCGCCTAAACTTGCTGGCGACAGGTTGCCATATTCCGTCTTAAATTCGGCGGCATGTTCACTGACATAAGTCAGCATGGATTTTAGGTCTTTAAAGTCAATCAGCAGTAAACCCTGATCATCGGCAATGCGGAATACTGCGGAAAGTACCCCTTCCTGAGTGTCATTCAGATTCAGCATTTGCGCCAGTAGCAGCGGACCGATTTCAGAAACTGTGCTGCGAATCGGGTGGCCCTGCTCGCCGAATAAATCCCAAAACACCACAGGAGATGCGGCAAAGGGGATTGACTCAATATGCAGGTTGTTGATGCGTTCATCAAACTTCGGATTGCTTTCACCTGCTTTGGCCAGGCTGGACACATCGCCTTTGGCATCGGCCAGGAATACAGGTACACCAATGCGGGAAAAATTTTCTGCAAGGACTTTTAAGGTCACGGTTTTACCTGTTCCGGTTGCTCCGGCAATCAAGCCGTGACGGTTGGCAAACTGGGAATGTAAAACAATTTCTTGTGTGGTATCGGCAGTTTTCTTGGCAATAACGAGGGGTGTACCCATATTTTTTTCCTATTCTACTTTATTCATGTTGTTGTGTAGGCAACTGTTTTAATGCATTTTCTATATCTTGGATTAAATCGGCGGGATGTTCCAGTCCTATGCAAAAACGAACCAATAAACCTTGTTGTAAATGTGTATGTGGCAACACCCGCATATCTTTCAGGTTATACAGCATGACCAGACTGACCGGTCCGCCCCAGCTAAAGCCCAGTTTAAACAGTTCCAGTGCATCACAGAATCTTCGAATATCTTCTAAAGTATAGTTAGCTTTAAAAATCACGCTGACCAGACCGGCACTCTGTCCATCTGTGCAGATTTCTTTCCAGTATAAATGTCCTGCCGAAGCTTCATCAGCAGGATGCAAGACCTGTACAAACGCTGATTGTTGTTTAAGCCAGTCGAGTAAGGTTAATGTACTTTGAGATTGATGCTGATAACGCAGTTGCATGGATGCCAGACTGCGCTGTATCTGTGCCGCATCATCACCTGACACGCTAATCCCCTGAATGGCATGCATCCGGAATAACTGGTGATGCAGCTTTTGCTCGCGGGTCACGACAGAACCCATCAAGATGTCACCGCCACCACTTGGATACTTGGTCAGGGCATGCGCGGTCATATCGACACTAAGATGCTCATCACCGAAATCAAAGGCATTAAAAGCCAGTCCTGCACCCCAGGTATTATCGAGTGCTGTCAGAATGTTGTGCGCTTTGGCTTTTTTAACCAGATTGGTTAAATCAGGGAATTCCAGCGTTACGGAACCTGCTGCTTCTAGCCAGATGAGTTTCGCTTTATCAGTCGGCTGGAAAGTCGTCACATCAACTGGGTTATACACTTTAACCTGAATGCCGTAGCGCGTTTCCAGATTGCGCAAGTGTTCCATATTTGGCCCATAAATGTTGTCTGCCACCCAGACTTCATCACCCTGAGCAAGAAAACATGAATTCACTAGGTTAATGGCGGATAAACCGCTCGGTGCCAGCAAGCAATATTGTCCACCTTCGATCTGGGCAATGTTGTCGCCTAAGGTAAAGGTTGTAGGCGTGCCGTGGGTGCCATAGCTATAGTCATAGTCATCAGTCCAGTGGCGATTAAACAGTGCAGCGGTGTTGTTAAAAATAATGGTCGATGCACGAAACAGGGGAGGTTGAACGGTAGAAATGTATTGGGGGGCTTTTCGTGGTGCATGAATCAGGGCGGTTTGAGGATTTTTTTTCAAGACGCAGCTCTAAGTTGTATCAAAATTGCTCTTAGCTTAAGAGAAACGCAGCAATTAGGCTATACAAATGCCGAAATGTATAGAAACGTTAATACGAACATAAAGTTGGCTTCATTCTTGCTAAATCTATACCAGAGCTAAAACAATAGGCGGAGGCGCATGAAGTCGCATTTGAAAGTACATTATTTTCAGCATATTGCTGGTGAAGGGTTCGGCAGTTGTCATCAATTTTTAAAACAGCACCATGCTAAAATTAGTGCAACTGAATTTTTTGCTTTACCCGTAGATCGACCGCTGGATATTGAAGCTTTACCACAAGTAGAAGATGTTGATTTACTCATCATCATGGGTGGAGCAATGAGTGTCAATGATGAGGCTAATTATCCCTGGTTAAAAGTAGAAAAACGCTGGATTAGACGCTACTTGTCTATGGGCAAGCCAGCCATTGGTTTGTGTTTGGGGGGGCAGCTAATTGCCAATGCATTGGGAGCTGCGGTCAGACGCAATGAACAACAGGAATTGGGATTGACCGAGGTGCGTAAGGTTCAGCATGTGCCTGAGGATTGCTTCGTGTTGCCGGAACAATTTAAGGTCATGCAATGGCATAGTGAAACTTTTGAAATTCCTAGAGGAGCTATTCATCTGGCTGAAAATGATGTCTGCCGCAATCAAATGTATCAAATTGGAAAAAATGTCTTGGGATTTCAATTTCATCCTGAAATAACTCCGGAAGTACTGCAACTGTTTTTGGAAAATGATCAGGAATTAGAGAGTTTTTCCGGTAAATATGTACAAACAGAACGGCAATTAAAAAGTATGTCTAAAAATGACTTTATTAAAGGAAATCAAATACTAAACCAAGCAATAGAGTATGTTCTACAAAAAACCACCTGCTGACTTATTTTTAAACAAAAGGTGGAATGGATAAACCGAAAAAAACAGCAAAAAGTTGAAAAGAGATTTGCTTAAGCGTTAAACAATAGCTATAATGAGCGACCCTTTGATGAAAGGGGGTTGACTGCGAATAAAGTAGTTAACATCGTGACAGTCGTGGCATCGATCATGACCTTAGTGATAATTCACTGCTCTTGACACTTGCCCACATAAAGTGGGGTGAGATGCGTCAAGGGTGATTCTTTATATATTTGGCTTGGAGTTAACTGGTATGTCTAACCAGAGAATTCGTATCCGTCTTAAGTCTTTTGATCACCGTTTAATTGATCAATCAGCTCAAGAGATCGTAGAAACAGCAAAACGTACTGGCGCACAAGTGTGTGGTCCAATCCCGATGCCTACTCGCATCGAACGTTTCAACGTTTTAACATCACCACACGTTAACAAAGATGCGCGTGATCAATATGAGATCCGCACTTACAAACGTTTGATCGACATCGTTCAACCTACAGATAAAACTGTTGATGCATTGATGAAGTTGGATCTTGCAGCTGGTGTTGATGTTCAGATCGCTTTGGGTTAAGGCTTTCGGTTAATTAACGCTCTAAGTTAATTAGGCCGCTTTTTTAGAGGTTTATGCACATGGCTATTGGTTTAGTCGGTCGCAAGTGCGGTATGACCCGTATCTTTACAGATGCTGGTGTTTCTGTGCCTGTAACAGTGATTGAGGTTGATCCTAACCGCATCACTCAAATCAAAACGCTTGAAACTGATGGTTATCAAGCGATTCAAATCACTACTGGTGAACGTCGCGAATCTCGCGTAACTAACGCTCAGAAAGGTCACTTCGCNNAGCGTTGGAACTTCCGTACTCAAGACGCTACTCACGGTAACTCTGTATCTCACCGTGTTCTAGGTTCTACAGGTCAAAACCAGACTCCTGGTCGCGTGTTCAAAGGCAAAAAAATGGCTGGCCATTTAGGTGCTGAACGCGTAACTACACAGGGTCTTGAAATCGTTGCTATCGACGCTGAACGTTCAGTTCTGGTTGTTAAAGGCGCGGTTCCTGGTGCTACTGGTGGCGACGTAACTGTTCGTCCTACGATCAAGGCCTGAGGGGAAATAACGTGAATTTAAATACTGTTTCCGGCTCTGCTGTTGAATTATCTGAAGTTGCTTTCGGTCGTGAATTTAACGAAGCTCTTGTACACCAAGTTGTTACAGCTTACTTAGCTGGTGGTCGTCAAGGTTCGAAAGCTCAGAAATCACGTGCTGACGTATCTGGCGGTGGTAAAAAGCCATTCCGTCAAAAAGGTACTGGCCGTGCGCGTGCTGGTTCTATTCGTAGCCCGATCTGGGTTGGTGGTGGTAAAACTTTTGCCGCTCGTCCACAAGATTGGTCTCAAAAAGTTAACCGTAAAATGTACCGCGGTGCTATGCAATGCATCCTGGCTGAACTTGTTCGTCAAGATCGCTTGGTTTTAGTTGAAGAGTTTGCTGTTACGGCTCCAAAAACTAAAGAGTTGCTTGCAAAACTTAACGACTTGAATGCTACTCGTGCATTAATCGTTACTGATGCTGTTGATGAGAACTTGTATCTTGCTGCACGTAACATTCCACACGTTGATGTGGTTGATGCTGCTGCAATCGATCCTGTTAGCTTGATCGCGTTCGACAAAGTTGTTATGTCTGTAGCTGCTGCTAAGAAAATTGAGGTAGAACTCGGATGAACAACGAACGTATCTATCAAGTCCTGCAAGGACCTGTATTCTCAGAAAAAGCACAAGTTTTAGGTGAAACTGCTGGTGTTCAAGTTTTTAAAGTTGCACTTGATGCAAACAAACTTGAAATCAAGAAAGCAGTGGAACAACTCTTTGGTGTTCAAGTTGTTAAAGTTAACACTACGATCACTAAAGGTAAGACTAAACGCTTTGGTAAAACATTAGGACGTCGTTCTGATGTTAAAAAAGCATACGTCACCCTGAAAGCTGGCCAAGATGTTGAAATGGCTGACTTGGGCGATACCGCTGAAAGCGCAGCGGAATAAGGACGAGAATTATGCCTATTCAAAAATGTAAGCCAACGTCACCAGGACGTCGCTTTGTAGAGAAAGTCGTTCACGACCATCTTCACAAAGGCGCGCCTTATGCTCCGTTGGTTGAAGCTAAAAAACGTACTGGTGGTCGTAACAATAACGGTCACATTACAACTCGTCACGTTGGTGGTGGTCATAAACAACACTACCGTCTTGTCGACTTCAAACGTAACAAAGACGGCATTCCAGCTGTAGTTGAACGTATTGAATACGATCCTAACCGNNAACGATGCTCCAATTCGTCCAGGTAACTGCTTACCACTTCGTAACATGCCTATCGGTTCTACTCTTCACAACATCGAACTTAAAATCGGTAAAGGCGCGCAATTAGCTCGTTCAGCTGGTACTTCTGTTCAGTTGTTGGGTCGTGACGGTTCTTACGCTATCGTTCGTTTACGTTCTGGTGAAATGCGTAAAATTCACGTTGAATGCCGTGCTGTTTTGGGTGAGGTTTCTAACTCAGAAAGCAACCTTCGTTCACTAGGTAAAGCTGGTGCATCACGCTGGCGTGGTGTTCGTCCTACCGTTCGTGGTATGGCGATGAACCCGGTTGATCATCCACATGGTGGTGGTGAAGGGCGTAACAAAGGTATTCAACCTGTAAGCCCATGGGGTCAAAAAGCTAAAGGGTACAAGACACGTACCAATAAGCGTACGACTAAGATGATTATTCGCGACCGTCGCGTTAAGTAACAAGTAAAGGAATCTGACAATGCCTCGTTCTCTGAAAAAAGGCCCATTCGTCGATGCGCACTTGTTCGCTAAGGTTGAAGCGGCTATCGCGGCTAATAACCGTAAGCCGATCAAAACTTGGTCGCGTCGTTCGATGATTCTCCCGGATTTTGTTGGTTTAACAATTTCTGTTCATAATGGTCGTAACCATGTTCCAGTGATCGTATCTGAACACATGGTTGGTCATAAACTCGGTGAATTCGCGCCAACTCGTACCTATCGTGGTCACGGTGTTGACAAGAAGTCTAAACGTTAAGGTGCGATGATGGAAGTTACTGCTAAATTACGCGGTGCCGCTATCTCGGCACAAAAAGCTCGTTTGGTTGCAGATCTAATCCGTGGCAAATCTGTTGCTCACGCTTTGAATATCTTGAACTTCAGCAACAAAAAAGCTGCAGTTTTAGTTAAAAAAGCGTTGGAATCTGCAATTGCAAACGCTGAACATAATAACAGTTTAGATGTAGACGACCTTAAAGTTGCTACGATTTACGTTGATGAAGGCATCAGCCTTAAACGTATTATGCCACGTGCTAAAGGCCGTGCAGATCGTATCACTAAGCGTACTTGTCACATCACCGTTAAGGTAGGGGTTTGATATGGGTCAGAAGGTTCATCCAATCGGTATCCGCCTAGGTGTTGTGAAACGTCATAACGCTAACTGGTATGCGAATCCGAAACAATACGCTGAATACTTGCTTAAAGATTTGCAAGTTCGTGAGTTTTTAATCAAAAAACTTAAGAATGCAATGATCAGCAATATTCTTATCGAACGTCCAACAGGTGCTGCTAAAATTACGATTAGCACTGCTCGTCCTGGTATCGTGATCGGTAAAAAAGGCGAAGACATTGAAAAATTACAACGCGAATTAACATCT
>DKLL01000112.1:0-368 GCA_002455755.1 Acinetobacter sp. UBA6641 | reverse complement strand
GTTAAAGTTTGGATTTTCCGTGGCGAGATCTTGGGTGGCATGAAACAAGTCATGAACCCTGCTCCTGCTGAAGAACGTCCAGCTAAACGTGGTCGCGGTCGTGGTGAAGGTCAAGAGCGTCGTGGTCGTCGCAATGATCGTTCTGCTGAAAAAGGAGAATAATCCATGTTGCAACCTAAACGTACTAAGTTCCGTAAGGTTCAAAAGGGCCGTAACACTGGTCTAGCGCATCGTGGTAGCACTGTTTCTTTCGGTTCTATCGCACTTAAATCTATCGAGCGTGGTCAAATGACAGCTCGTCAAATTGAAGCTGCGCGTCGTACAATCAGCCGTCGTATTAAGCGTGGTGGTAAGATCTTTATCCGTGT
>DKLL01000005.1 GCA_002455755.1 Acinetobacter sp. UBA6641 | reverse complement strand
GCTTAAATTGAAATTACTTTCCGATACAGAATGATCCAAAAATCTCGCCTAATAAATCATCTGCACTGAAGTCACCGGTAATTTCACCCAAGGCATTCTGGGCAAGTCGAAGTGACTCCGCCACCAGTTCACCGGCATGGAACACCACCAATTGCTCATGTGCTTCTGCAAGATAGTGCTGAGTACGCTTCATTGCGTCCAAATGACGGGTACGCGCAATAAAGGTATCTTCTTCCGGCTGGAAGCCTGCATGCGCTGTAATCGCCTCTATGAGCGACTGAACCCCGGTTTCCTGCTTGGCAGAAACGGTAATATGACGGAAACCCTGATAATCGCCTATTGCAGCGGCTGCCCCGGTGAGATCACATTTATTGGCAATCAGCATTAAACGGCGCGGTTCCAGATGTTCGGCAAAATAGTTTTGGGCCAATTGCAGCGGATCTTCACCTTGACTTAGGTCATAGACCAACAGCAACAGATCAGCCTGTTCAATTTCCTTAATCGCGCGGCGGATACCTTCCTTTTCCACTACATCACCGGTTTCACGCAGTCCGGCAGTATCGGTCAGGGTAATCGGCAAGCCATTTAAAGTGATTTTTTCGTGCAACACATCACGGGTGGTACCGGCAATATCGGTCACAATGGCACGTTCATTTCCTGCCAGGGTATTCAGCAAGGAAGATTTACCGGCATTCGGTTTACCGGCAATCACCACCTGCAAGCCTTCTCGCAATAACTGGCCTTGGCGTGCCGAGGTTTGCACGGCAGCGACTGAACTTTGCACCTCTTCCAGCAAGGCTAAAATCTTGCCATCGGCCAGAAAGTCGATTTCCTCTTCCGGGAAATCAATCGCCGCTTCCACATGTAAACGTAAATGAATCAGTTTTTCTAATACAGTATTGACCCGGCTAGAGAATGCGCCTTGCAAGGAGCGTACTGCAGAACGTGCTGCTGCCTGTGAAGTGGCATCAATCAGGTCGGCAATGGCTTCAGCCTGGACCAGATCCAGTTTGCCATTTTCAAAGGCACGCATGGAGAATTCACCGGCTTTGGCAGCAGTCGCGCCCAATTCCAGTAAACGGCCGAGCAGGGCATTTTGAATCACCGGGCCGCCATGACCTTGCAGCTCCACCACATTTTCACCGGTAAACGAGTGTGGATTAGGGAAGCAGATGACCAGGCCTTCATCCATCACTTCACCAGAAGCATCATAAAACTGACGGAAACCGGCAAAACGGGCTTTAGGCAGAGCTTTTTGGGTCAAAGCTTCAGCGATGGCATAAGATTTTGGACCCGACAGGCGAATCACCCCCACGCCACCACGCCCGGGCGGAGTTGCAATCGCAGCAATCGTCGTAAGGTTTTGCATAAAATTCACCTAAAAAAATCCCGAATCACAGCCAAAGAAAAATCCGCCTAAGATTACCATCTTAAGCGGATTTATTCAGCTATTTGCAAGCAGTGGTTACTTAAACAAGGTCGCGTTTTTCTCTTTTTTTCGCCACACCTTTGTTGATCAGGCTTTGCTGCAAGATGGTAATACTGTTGTTGACAATCCAGTACAACACCAAGCCCGCAGGGAAGAACAACATAAATACGGTGAAGATAATCGGCATGATCTTGAAGACTTTCGCCTGCATCGGATCAGCCGGTTGCGGATTTAAAGACTGCTGGATAAACATGGTCAAGCCCATCAATAACGGCAGGATAAACCAGGGATCCATTGCAGATAAATCTTGAATCCAGCCTAACCACGGTGCGTGACGAAGCTCTACAGACTCCATCAATACCCAGTACANNGGCCACAACCAGCCATAATCCACAGTTTGATTCAAGCCTACCGCCAGGTCTTTCAGTTCAGACTGTACTTTAGGACCTGAATAGAAAGTCGCATCCACTTCCGCAGTCGTACCGGCAGGCACATTCATGGTCGGTGAAGTGAAACCAATAATATTCATGTTATCGGTAGATTGGCGAGATTCCAGTTTTGCAGTATAAGGCTGACCATTGGCTTGGGTCAGTTTCAGGTTACCTGGAATCCAGGCACTGACAAAATAATGCTGCACGACAGCAACCCAGCCACCTTTGGCTTCAACATTCAATTTTTCTTCATTGAAGTTGGCAAATTTCAGCTTGTTATAATGTTCGTCTGGCGTACCCCAAGCCCCCCCCAGGAATGTTCCTAAAGTGAAAATACCTTGGGAAGATTTACCCGGATCATCCGAGTTATCACGCTTGATCTGACCAAACATCTGACCTTGCCAGTTCTGGCCACTACGGTTCACCACTTTGTGGTTGACGATAATCGGATATTCACCCTGTTTGAAGGTAAAGGTTTTAATGATCTCTACACCATCGGCAGTTTTATAGACCATCGGCACCGATAGAACTTTAACCGCTTCACCATCTTTGGTTTTTTCTGCTTTGGCATCCGCTAGGGTATAAGAGGCCTTTTCAATCTCATATACAGGACGACCATTACGGTTACTGTCTGGTCCATTCAAACCAATCAAGCCAGACTGAGCCACATAGGTACGCTGTGCATCGCTTTCCAGCATCACAAACGGTGCATTACTGTCTTTATCTTTATCATGGTTCAATAATTCAATACGAACAATGTCACCACCTTTAGGATTAATCCAAAGATGATAAAGGTCAGTTTGTACTGAAATAAGCTGTTGACTTACAGGTGCAGTGGCATCTGTTGTAGTTTGCTGAGTCGCAATATTCGCTTGAGGCATGTCAGACGCAGTAGTCGCGGTTTGAGCATTTGGCAAATCTGCAGATACTTCATGTGAAACAACGGCAGTTTCTTGCTGCACTTTAGTTTCTGCATGACCATAATCTTTTTGCCAAGCCAAAATAAGCAAATATGCGACGACAAACATGGCCCCTAGAATTGCAAACCTGGCCCATTGTTGCATATCTATTATCCCAAGTAGTTAGAGTGATTTCGGTTCAATAAACGATCACGAAAGGGTACAACAACGTGAAGCATTTGAGAATCTATTTGCTGAAATGAAATAAAACGAATTGCCTTTGGCGGAACAGGATCATAACCCGAGCCTCCCCAAGGATGACAACGACAAATACGCCGAGTAGCTAACCACGCACCACGTACAGCACCATGAGAATGGACTGCTTCCAAAGAATATTGAGAACATGTTGGAATATAACGACAGCGAGGTCCCAATAAAGGACTAATCACGATCTGATAGAATCGAATCAACCAATGCAGTAAACGTACCATTGGCCTGCTCTACTTTTGTGGGGAGGGAGCTATCTTTTTATGCTTTTTGGCAAGGCGTTGCAATTTCTGCCAAGCAAATTGTAATTGTTGCTGCAACTCTGCATTAGGTACGGCTTCAATACCCATTTTAGGCATGACCACAATATCTAATAAATCTAATTGCTGCTGATGCAGGCGAAAACTTTCACGAGCAAGACGTTTTACTCTATTTCTTTCATGTGCACGACGCACTTTTTTCTTGGCAACAACAATACCCAAACGGCTTTTCGGCTGTTCGGAATTTTTTGCAAGAAATAGGAAATGGGGTTGATGCACTTTAAAAAGCGCACCATCAAACACACTTTTATAATCGGCAGCACAGCGTATACGTACCTCTGTGCTGAAGCCATAAAGTGTCATAACACCCAAAATCGTAATAACGTTAACAGATTAAACAGTTAAGCTATGACGACCTTTTGCACGACGACGAGCTAATACTTGACGACCAGCTTTAGTAGCCATACGAGCACGGAAACCATGAACACGCTTACGCTTTAATTCTGATGGTTGGAATGTACGTTTCATATTGAAACTCCAAAAATGATCTTTCTATGAAGGTTCGCGATTTTAGTGTTCATTCCATGAGCTGTCAATCAAAAACAAACTTTCTTTCAAAATAAGCGACTTTCTCTAAAGATTGATCACAGGCAATAGATTTTCATAATTAACAGTTGTATCCGGTTTATACACAGTTTAAATTGTTGATTAATAAAAAAACATAAGTTATAAACAGAAATATTCACAATATTATCCACAACCGCGTGTTGATAAAAATGAATGTTGCTGATTATGAATTTAAATTTATAACTTTTACGAGTTATCCCCAGAAAAATCGTGTCCCTATAAATAAATTCAAATTTATAAATTTAAATTTATTACTATTAGGAGGTCATTTTTCTGGGGAAAAGGTGTATTTCACTTTTATAAACATTAACTTGTGTTGTGGATATCTATGTTTTTATGATTTTATTAAATTGTGGATAACTTTGTGATATATTTTATCCACAGCTTGCGGATAAACTTATCCACACTGCGATTTAAATTTAAATTTAATCGGAAAATTACTTTTTGAGTGATATTTCCTGAATTTTGCCATGACAGATGTGGATAACTTCGATAGAATGGCGACCCGCTTGGTCGGGCTCACATGATTTTTTTACTAACAATGGAATGAATAGGGGTTTCACATGCTTTGGACAGACTGTCTAACTCGTTTGCGACAAGAGCTTTCGGGAAATGTCTTTACAATGTGGATTCGCCCTCTCGTTGCTGAAGAGCTGAACGATACTTTAAGACTCTATGCTCCCAATCCGTATTGGACCCGTTATATTCAGGAACACCATCTGGAACTGATCACCATTTTGGCTGAACAGATGTCTGAAGGTCGGGTACGTAAAGTTGAAATTCTGGTCGATTCACGTCCAGGTGCGATTTTATCTGCCAATGAACAACCGGCAACGACCACCGCGGCACTCCAGTCGGCACCTGCTGCTGTTTCCAAAGCTAAAAAAGAAAAAGATGAAACCGGCACTAAAAACAGCCGTAAACGTTTGCTCAATCCCTTATTTACTTTTTCACTGTTTGTGGAAGGTCGTTCCAACCAGATGGCAGCAGAAACCTGCCGTAAAGTGCTAACCCAGTTAGGGGCTTCACAGCACAATCCTCTATTTTTATATGGACCGACCGGTCTGGGTAAAACCCACCTCATGCAAGCTGTCGGCAATGCCTTGTTGCAGGCCAAGCCGAATGCACGGGTGATGTATATGACTGCTGAAAGTTTTGTACAGGATTTTGTCAGCTCTTTACAACAAGGCAAAGTGGAAGAATTTAAAAAGAATTGCCGCTCGCTCGATCTGTTATTGGTCGATGATATCCATTTGCTCGCGGGTAAAGAAGCCAGTCTGGTCGAGTTCTTTTATACCTTTAACGCGCTCTTGGATGAGTCGAAACAGATTATTCTGACGTCTGACCGTTATCCCAAAGAACTCACCGAACTGGATGCACGTCTGGTTTCCCGTTTTTCCTGGGGCTTATCGGTTGGGGTGGAACCACCGGATATTGAAACCCGGATTGAAATTTTGCTGAAAAAAGCCGAGAGCAGCGGGGTAGAGTTACCGCGTAACTGTGCCTTGTTTATCGCCCAGCAAGTGGTGGCCAATGTCCGTGAACTGGAAGGTGCACTCAATAAAGTGGTGGCGATTTCCCGTTTTAAAGGCACGCCGATTGATCTGGATGTGGTGCGTGAATCGTTAAAAGACGTGCTGGCCATTCGTGCCCGGACCATCAGTACTGAAAATATCCAGCGTGTGGTGAGTGAGTATTTCCGTATTCCTTTAAAAGAAATTGTCGGTCCGAAACGGACCCGGATTTATGCCCGTCCACGTCAGCTGGCGATGGGGCTGGCACGTGAACTAACCGGGGACAGTTTTCCGGAAATTGGCATGGCTTTTGGTGGGCGCGACCACAGTACCGTCATGCATGCCTGTGAAAAAGTGATCAGCCTGAGAGAAGAAGATCCGATCTTCAATGAAGACTATAAAAACCTGCAACGGCTGTTGCAAAGCTGATCCATTTTGATCAAATTCTATTCTTGCAATGCGGCATATTCTGCCGCATAGTACACTGCTAAAAACACATTTATTTATTTTGATCTCCAGTTGTTAGAGGAATGTACCGTGCGTTTGAAAATCGCGAAAGAAAGCTTACTTAATGTTCTGTCACATGTCGTAGGAGCGGTTGAACGTCGCCATACTTTAAACATTCTGTCTAACGTAAAAATTCAGGTGAGTAATGAATCCTTAACCATTACCGGTTCCGATCTGGAAGTGGAATTGGTGGCCAGTACCACGTTGGCTGAAGGAGCTTGTCTGCAAGCAGGTGAAACAACTGTACCAGCACGTAAGCTGATGGACATCTGCAAGTCTTTGCCTGCTGCTGCCTTGATTGACCTGCAAATTACTGAAGATCGTTGCATTTTAAAATCCGGAAATAGCCGTTTTGTGTTGGGTACTTTGCCTGCAGAAGATTATCCGCTGTTGAGCACAGAAAATGCTCAAGGTACTCAGGTAACTGTAACCCAGCGTGAATTAAAGCGTCTGTTTGAGAAGACTGCATTTGCCATGGCGGTACAGGATGTGCGTTTTTATTTGACCGGTACCTTGCTTGAAATTGATCAGAATCAGCTGCGTGCAGTGACCACTGACGGTCATCGTCTGGCACTGTGTGAAACCTCTGCAACTTCAAATACTACTCAAGCAATTCAAGCGATTGTGCCACGTAAAGCGGTGGCAGAATTACAGCGTCTGCTCAGCATTGAAGATGAGCAATTGTCCTTGTTGATTGGCCGTGAACTATTAAACGTGACTATTAGCACCCCGAGTCGCGATAAAGAGCAGGGTAATATCACGGTTCGTTTCACAACCAAGTTAATTGATGGAAAATTCCCGGATTACCGTCGCGTGATTCCGCGTGGTGGCGATAAAAACGTCTTGATCGCCCATGACGTATTCAAGCAATCCTTGCAGCGTGTCGCGATTCTCAGTAATGAAAAATTACGTGGTGTATTCCTGAATTTTGGTAGCGATTCTTTACAGCTGCGCGCCAATAACCCGGAGCAGGATGAAGCGATTGAAGATCTGGCCATTCAATATGCGGATGCCCCAATGGAAATGTCATTCAATGCCCAATACCTGTTAGACGTATTAGGCGCCTTGGATGGTGAAGATGTGTCTATGACCATGACGGAAGCGAATCAGTCGGTATTGGTGCACGATCCAGCACAACAGGATCAAACCTATGTTGTAATGCCAATGCGTGTTTAATTTGCCGATATTGAATCAGATCAAACCATGCATATTACGCGTCTAAATATAGAACGTGTTCGAAACTTAAAGGCGGTTGCACTCATGGAGTTGCAGCCGTTTAATGTCTTTTATGGGCAAAATGGTTCAGGTAAAACCTCAATATTGGAAGCCATTCATTTGCTGGCGACAGGACGTTCTTTTCGCACCCATATTCCTAAAAACTATATNNGACTGGTTGATGTTCCACGTGGAACCGGATTTTTATCATGCCTGGCAATACTATGCACGTGCCTTAAAGCAACGTAACAGCTTGTTGAAATCAAAAAGAAATCTCAGTTTGCAAGATCTGGAACCGTGGAACAAAATGCTGGCTGAATATGGCGAAATGCTGCATTCACAACGTAGTGGAATTGTGGAACAGTGGAAAGTTTATTTTGAACAGGATTTAAAACAGTTATTGCCCAATCTCGATATTCAAATGGAATATGTTCCCGGTTTTCATACCGAGCTCGGCTTGCTGCATGACTTAAGTGTACATCATCAAAAAGACCTGGATCGACGCTATACCGAGTATGGTCCACATCGTGCAGATTTACGTTTAAAAACAACGCTGGGTGATGCTGATGTAGTGCTTTCACGCGGTCAAAAAAAGCTGCTGATTGTCGCCTTAAAACTGTCACAGATTGCAATGCTACATGCCTGTAATAAGGAAACTGTGGTATTATTAGATGATGTGACAGCAGAATTAGATTTAACTGCACAACGACGATTAATTGAGCGATTAAGCCAACTGGGTAGTCAGGTTTTTATTACCACTTTAGAGCATGAATCAGTAAAAGAACATTTACATGATTTGTCGATTTCATATCAATTATTCAAAGTTGAAAACGGTCAAGTTCAAGTTGTCGTGCAATAGTTTTTAAATTTTACCCATCTTTGGATAGACCTATATTTCACTAGGGAGAAACCATGAGTTCAGAAGATCAAGCTGCTTCTCAAACAGAACCAACCCATGAAAAGGCTTATGATTCCTCTAGTATCAAGGTATTACGTGGCCTCGATGCTGTGCGTAAGCGTCCAGGTATGTATATTGGCGATACTGACGATGGTTCAGGCTTACATCATATGGTGTTTGAGGTGGTCGATAACGCCATCGACGAAGCCTTGGCAGGTCACTGTGACGAAATCCTGGTGACCATCCATGAAGATGAGTCAGTCAGCGTTTCAGATAACGGTCGTGGTATTCCAACCGATATTCACCCTGAAGAAGGCGTGTCTGCAGCTGAAGTTATCTTAACCATCCTGCATGCTGGTGGAAAGTTTGATGATAATAGCTATAAAGTCTCTGGTGGTCTGCACGGTGTAGGGGTATCTGTAGTCAATGCCTTGTCCAGTAAACTGGAATTAACCATTCACAGAGCCGGCCATATTCACCAACAAGAATATAAACATGGTGATCCGGTCTATCCACTCAAAGTTGTGGGTGATACCGAGAAAACCGGGACCACAGTACGTTTCTGGCCAAGTGCCGAGACCTTTAGTCAAACCATTTTCAATGTCGATATTTTGGCGCGCCGTTTACGTGAACTTTCATTTTTGAATGCCGGTGTGCGTATTGTGCTGCGTGATGAACGTATCGATGCGGAACATGTGTTTGATTACGAAGGAGGGTTATCTGAATTTGTAAAATACATCAATCAGGGCAAGACCCATCTGAATGATATTTTTCATTTTACTGTTCAGGCAGACAATGGCATTGGTGTAGAAGTTGCCTTGCAATGGAACGATACATATCAAGAAAACGTGCGCTGTTTTACCAATAACATTCCACAAAAAGATGGTGGGACGCATTTAGCCGGTTTCCGTGCAGCTTTAACCCGTGGCTTGAACAGCTATATGGAAAGCGAAAACTTGCTCAAGAAGGAGAAAGTGGCGGTATCGGGTGATGATGCACGTGAAGGCTTGACCGCGATTGTTTCGGTAAAAGTGCCGGATCCTAAATTCTCTTCACAAACCAAGGAAAAACTGGTTTCAAGTGAAGTAAAACCTGCTGTAGAGCAGGCGATGAACAAGTCATTCTCGGAATACCTGCTAGAAAATCCGCAAGCGGCTAAATCGATTGCCGGAAAAATTATCGACGCAGCACGTGCGCGTGATGCTGCACGTAAAGCACGTGAAATGACCCGTCGTAAGAGTGCGCTGGATATTGCTGGCTTGCCAGGTAAATTGGCGGACTGCCAGGAAAAAGATCCAGCCCTGTCTGAATTGTACCTGGTCGAAGGTGACTCTGCGGGCGGTTCTGCCAAACAGGGCCGTAACCGTAAAATGCAAGCCATTTTGCCGCTGAAAGGTAAAATTCTGAACGTGGAACGTGCACGTTTTGACAAGATGATTTCGAGTCAGGAGGTCGGTACCCTGATTACGGCGTTGGGCTGTGGTATTGGTCGTGAAGAGTACAATCCGGATAAATTGCGTTATCACAAAATCATTATCATGACCGATGCTGACGTCGACGGTTCGCATATCCGTACCCTACTGTTGACCTTCTTCTTCCGTCAAATGCCCGAACTTGTGGAACGCGGTTATATCTATATTGCACAGCCACCGTTATATAAACTGAAAAAAGGCAAGCAAGAGCAGTACATTAAAGATAATGATGCGCTTGAAACCTATCTCATTTCTAACGCTATTGATGAGCTGGAACTGCATGTAAGCAGCGAGGCTCCGGCTATTCGTGGTGAATCTTTAGCAAAAGTCATTGCTGACTATCAAACTTCACAAAAGAGCTTGCAGCGTTTAACTTTACGTTACCCAGCAAGCTTGCTGGATGGTCTGCTGGGCCTGGATGCATTCAAACTTGACCATAGCCATGATCAAGACTATGTGAAACAGTGGTCTGAACAGTTGCGTGCTGCGATTGAAAAATATCAGCCAAGTTTACGTCCTGAAATCACGTTTGAGATGTTTGAGAAAGAACATGCGGACGGTAGCAAAGTGGCGCATTACTGGCCACGTGTAACGGTGTATGTACACAACTTGCCACACCATTATTTGCTGGATGCTGGCCTGCTGGCTTCAAGTGAATACAAGCGTTTACTGCAAAACTCTAAGAGCTGGTTTAGCTTGCTTGAAGAAGGCGCTTATTTGCAGAAAGGCGATCGCAAGATTAATGTGGCGACTTTCCATCAAGTTTGGCAGCACATTTTATCTGACTCACGTCGTGGCATGATGATCCAGCGCTATAAAGGTTTGGGTGAGATGAATGCGGAACAGTTATGGGAAACCACCATGGATCCTGAAAACCGTAACATGCTGCAAGTGACTATTGATGATGCTATTGAAGCAGACCGCATGTTCTCCTGTTTGATGGGGGATGATGTAGAACCGCGTCGGGCCTTCATTGAAGAAAATGCCTTGAATGCGGATATTGACGCTTGATGTATTGATAAGTGAAATTGTAAACAGCACCCTTCGGGGTGCTTTTTTTATGCTATTTTTATCTTAATCTGATTACCTTTTAGCCATCTTTATTTTTATTAAAATGACTTATTCCTCTGTCATGATGACTCTAAGCAAGAGGAAATCATCATGCAATATGACGAGGTGAACGCTATGGATCAAGAATTGGAACAGATCCGTGATATCTGGACTGAAGCCTTTTTTAGCGGAAATTATGCGGTGCTGGCTCAGTATGAACATGAACAGTTCAAAGTGGTCTACGAGCAGGAGGGTCGTGTGGAAAGCAATTTTGTCCGCTATGACAGGATTGCACATGCCGTGCAAAATGGCGTTTGGAAGCCACAAAAACCCGTAATTGATTTTGAAGAATTTGACTATGATGAAGATCTCAAGCATTGCACAGTCTTGATTGGCTTGCAGGATCAGAAATGGATTCAGGAATCATGGATCAATCAGGGTTCTTGGAAAATTATCGAACTCAGGTTTTTAAAACCTAAAAAAGCCGCTCAGGATGAATAATCAAATCCAGTCTAAATGAACAGTATTGTGGAAAAGCTCAATGTGGATAACTTGCTAAACTGTCAGTTTAACGGATTAGAAAAGTGAAAAATAACTTATCCACACCCTAGAATGATCTTTTATTTTAAATTTAAAACCTGTTTTAAATTTACTTTAGGAAGGTTTTGAATTTAAAATTTGATCATGTTTTTAAATTCAAAATAAGCCGCCATAGCGGGCTAAAATGGCTATATAGACAGGTTGTGTAGAAAAATTAAAAAATCGCAGTACAACTTTAAAATTGTGCTGCGATCATAAAATAAGCATGACTTTAGCTTAGCTTAAGAATAAAAATGCCTTATTCAAAAGAACTTTCAAGCTCTTCCAGTTGCATCATCAACTCTAGTATTTGTTCTTCCGCCGTTTCCAGTTCGCTTTTTAACTTGGTTTGTTCATTCATTAACTTAAGTAAATCATCTTTACGATTTGCTTCATAAATTGCCGTATCACCTAGTAATACTTCAATTTCAGTTAAACGTACCTGTAGCTTGGTAATCTGTGCTTCATTTTTTTCAATATTTTTACGAATCGGGCGGCTCAATTCACGGCGGCGCGCGGTTTCCTTACGCTGAGCTTCTTTATCGAGCTTTGAAATTGCCGGTTTTACTTCAACTTGTGATTTTACGGGTTCAGCAGGTTTTTGCCCGTTTTTGATCATCTCGATCCGTGCCTGACGTAACCAATCCGCATATGCAACCAGATCACCATCAAATTCACGGCATTGACCATTGTGGACGAGCAACAATTCATCGCATACGCTGGCAATCAATTGGCGCTCATGCGATACCAGCACCACCGCCCCTTCAAAGTCCTGTAAGGCCATGGTCAGGGCATGACGCATATCCAGGTCCAAATGGTTGGTCGGTTCATCCAGAATCAACACGTTTGGACGTTGCCATACAATTAGAGCCAAAGCTAAACGTGCACGTTCACCGCCAGAAAAGCCTTCACTCGGTGTATCCATACGTTCGCCACTAAAACCAAAACTCCCCAGAAAGGAACGTAAAGTTGCTTCACTGATTTTTTTGTCGGCAATGCGTGACAATTGCAACATTGGGCTGGCGCTACCATCCAGGGCATCCATTTGATGCTGTGCAAAATAACCAATATTCAGCAATTCAGAATCCTTGCGGGTCCCTTTGAGCAGTTTGAGATCACCGACTAAAGATTTGATCAGCGTCGATTTACCTGCACCGTTCATTCCAAGTAAACCGATACGGCTGTTTGGCGTAATTTGCAAATTGACGTTGGTCACAATTAGCTTATCCCCATAACCAATATCTGCATTTTCGAGCTGCAGCAGAGGAGAGCTCATTTTAGTCGGTTCACGGAAACTGAAGGTAAACGGTGTATCGACATGGGCAGCAGAAAGTTCCTGCATACGTTCTAATTGTTTAATCCGGCTTTGAGCCTGTTTGGCTTTGGTGGCTTTGGCCTTAAAACGGTCAATAATA
>DKLL01000156.1 GCA_002455755.1 Acinetobacter sp. UBA6641 | reverse complement strand
CTCGGTAATGCCCAACTCGAACCAGTTAACAAAATAGTGCAAAGGAAGATACTCAACGATAAACTTAAATTTTTATCCTTTTTAAATCGCATTTAATTATTCTTCCTCTGTTCTTATTCATCTTTCATCCATTGCTGAAGATTAAAGCAGCATCTCATACGGCTTTTCAATTGCAATTTGTTTCTCAAAAACAGGTAAAACCAGTTTTAGCGTTTATAATAACGATGACTTTCAAATCATCGAATCTTATGAAAATCCGTATTATTACCATCGGTCAAAAAATGCCAGCCTGGGTGCTCACCGGTTTTGAAGATTACTTCAAACGTATTCAGCCTTTTGTGCAGACTCAGATTATTGAATTACCTATGGCAAAACGCGGTAAAAATGATTCTGAAGCCGATATCCTGAAATATCGCCAGATTGAAGGTGACAGTATTCTGAATGCGCTAAAACACAATGAAACCCTGATTGCGCTTGAAGTCGGCGGTAAAGAATTCAGTACTGAAAAACTGGCTGAAACCATGAAACAATGGATGCTGGAAGGCAACGATGTCGTGTTGGCAATTGGGGGGCCGGATGGTCACTCAGAAGCGGTACGTAAAGCCGCTGCATGGCACTGGTCGCTGTCCAAACTGACCTTGCCGCATCCTATGGTTCGCGTCATGCTGATTGAGCAGCTCTACCGTGCAATGAGTATTAACCATAATCATCCTTATCATCGGGCCGGTTAAAATTTCATCACATGATGGTTTAAACTCGCTCGGTAAAATAGGGTAAAACCAAGCTATTTCTGAGCTCGCTCATCAACCAGATCGGGCTGCACATTATCGTTCCATAAACAAAACAATATGTTGATATAAATTGTATTTATTCTATTTCTATTTATTTGGCATTATATCCTCAACCGTTAGTATTTGAATTAGGCGCGTCATCATGAATTTACAAACTTTACCCGGTTTATTTATTTCACATGGATCACCCATGCTGGCGCTTAATCCGGAACAGGTTGGCCCTGCTTTGGAACGATTGAGTTTAAACTTGCCTAAACCTGAAGCGATTATTGTGATGTCTGCACACTGGGAAAGTAATGCACTAGAAGTCAGTAGCAGTGTACGTCCTGAAACCTGGCATGACTTCCGCGGTTTTCCGCCGGAGCTATATGAAATACGTTATCCAGCACCGGGTCAGCCTGAACTTGCAGAAGAAATCCTGCATCTTCTAGCCAGTGCCGGCTTTGCTGCACATGCCAATAGCACCCGTCCTCGGGATCATGGCGTGTGGATGCCATTGCTGCATATGTATCCTGCTGCCGATATTCCGGTGGTAGAAATTTCTTTACCGATGAGCATGTCTGCCGAAGAGATTTATAAAATTGGCCAAACCCTGGCCCCTTTACGTGAAAAGCAGGTGTTGATGATCGGTTCGGGAAGTATTACCCATAACCTGCGTGAACTGGCATGGTATGGGGACGCTGCGACTGTGCCGGAATGGGCTTCTACGTTCCGCAACTATGTGGTCAATAAGCTGAATCATAGTGATTATGCTGCGGTACTGGACTGGCAAACCATTCCTTATGTAGAGCGTAATCATCCCACCCTGGAACACTTTGCTCCCCTGTTCTTTGCCATGGGTACAGGTCACCGTTTCAGTATTGTGCATAGCAGTTTCAGTATGGGTTCCCTGGGCATGGATATTTATCGTTTCGATTAATTTATAACTTTTTATTAATAGTCAATAAAAAATTAGTTATGGATACATTTTGATACTTAACTCATCAGAATGTATCCATTTTTTTTGAACAACACTACGATATCCTCATAAAAATTCTTCAAAACCCAGTATTTTTAACATGAAAATTAAATTTTTAGCGATTGCCCTTTTCCCGCTCATGCTTGCAGCGTGTCAGTCTGGGGACATTCAAAAAGCTGGAGATGTTGCCGTGTCCATCTTATCCCAACAAAAGGCAGACCAGACTTTAGCTGCTTATCAGTGGAGCACCAGTACCGGTAACGCACCTAAACCATTGATGCTGAATTTTGATGACCAAGGCCGCTTGAGCATTACCACCAGCTGTAATGGTATGGGCAGCAGCTGGAAAGTGGAAAATAACCAGATCGTGACCGGCGCCCTCATGGGCACCCAGATGGCATGCGCGGAAGCCTCCATGCAGCAGGAACGCATCGCCAAGGATCTGTTTAATGAACGCAAGGCACCGTTTATTTTAGACTTAAAAGATTCCCAACAGCCGACATTAACTATAGTTTCAGCGACAGGACAAAAATACGTTTTCACCGGCAAAATGACACCTGAAAGCAAATATCAAACTCAGGCTGAAACCATTTTTCTGGAAATTTCACCTGAAACAAAACCCTGTACTGGGGTCGCACCACAAACCTGTCTACAGGTTCGGGAAGTTAAATATAGTGAAAGTGGGGTAAAAACCCAGGTCGATAAAGACTGGACTTTGTTCTATGACAAAATCGAAGGTTTCACCCATACTCCGAACGAACGCCAGATCATTCGTGTCAAACGTTATGAAATCAAGCATCCCGCTGCAGATCAGTCGAAATATGCTTATATCCATGACATGACGGTTGAACGCTCAACGGTTAAGTAAAGCATTTACTCAAGACATAAAAAACCGGGGCTATTGCCCCGGTTCTTTTAAAGCATAAACCAAGTCAGACTTAGAATACGCCTTGAGCAAGCATTGCATCAGCCACTTTTACGAAGCCTGCAATGTTCGCACCGTCAACATAGTTTACAGTACCATCTTCTTTAGTACCGTATTTCACGCAGTTACGGTGGATTTCTTTCATGATCGCGTGTAAACGCTCATCAACTTCTTCGAAAGTCCAGCCTAAACGCAATGCATTTTGAGACATTTCAAGACCAGAAGTTGCTACACCACCGGCATTCGATGCCTTACCTGGAGCATAAAGCNNTCTGCATCTAACTCGTTTTGAGTTGCACATGGAAGCGCGATATCACACTTGATACCCCAAGGACGTTGACCCTCAAGATATTCAAAACCGTGTTTAGAAGCGAACTCGGAAATACGGCCACGTTTAACGTTTTTAAGTTCCATTACTTCTGCAAGAAGTTCGTCAGTGAAACCATCTTTCACGAATACAGTACCCGCAGAGTCAGAAAGTGAAACCACTTTCGCACCCAGGAACATTGCTTTTTCAGCAGCGTATTGTGCAACGTTACCAGAACCAGAAATCGTTACAACTTTATCTTTGAAGCTGTCGCCACGAGTTTTTAGCATTTCCTCAGCGAAATACACAGTACCGTAACCCGTTGCTTCAGGACGAGCCAATGAACCACCGAAAGTTAAACCTTTACCAGTGAATACACATGAAGTGTCATTGCTCAATTTTTTCATCATGCCGGCCATGTAGCCGACTTCACGGCCACCTACACCGATATCGCCCGCAGGGATGTCTGTGTTTGAACCAAGGTGACGATAAAGCTCGATCATCAACGCCTGGCAGAAACGCATGATTTCGCCTTCAGACTTACCTTTAGGGTCGAAGTCTGAACCACCTTTACCACCGCCCATTGGCAATGTAGTCAGAGCATTTTTGAAAGTCTGTTCAAAGCCCAGGAATTTCAGAATTGAAAGGTTCACTGAAGGATGGAAACGCATCCCCCCTTTAAATGGACCAATCGCTGAGTTGTACTGTACACGGAAAGCACGGTTAACTTGAGTTTGGCCTTTGTCATCTACCCATGAAACACGGAACTGAATCGCACGTTCAGGTTCTACCAGACGTTCAAGTAATCCATGATCAGCATATTCTGGATTCTTTTCAATGAATGGCCAAAGGCTGGTCATCACTTCTTCTACAGCTTGTAGAAACTCTGGTTGATGTTGGTCACGTGATTTAACGTAGTCTAGGAAGTCGTTAAGGCTGTTATATTTCAACACTTAATCCTCAGCAGAAATGGATCAAAATCGGTCAATATTTCAATCAATGATATATTTTGGCGCAAAACATTAAATATCACTTGCACCTATTCAGCAATAGTTTTTTAAAAAAAACTTCAATTATCTTTAAAGAACATATATTTAAATTAATCATTTAGTCATTTTAGTTATATATTAAATAACTTTTAGCTATATTTTAATGTCATATTTTGCTCATATTTAATGCACTCTTGGTACCATTTTCGAGCACAGGAATTCTATCTAAAAACATGCTAGTATTGCTCTCCAGCA
>DKLL01000193.1:22807-23050 GCA_002455755.1 Acinetobacter sp. UBA6641 | reverse complement strand
CATTGGCCGCTTATCGCAGTCGCATATTACCGTATTGATTAATGGTGAATCCGGCACAGGTAAAGAGCTGGTGGCACATGCGCTACACCGTCATTCACCACGTAGCAGCAAACCTTTTATTGCCTTGAATATGGCAGCCATTCCTAAAGATCTGATCGAAACCGAACTTTTCGGTCATGAGAAAGGCGCATTCACCGGTGCCAACTCGCAGCGTCAAGGCCGTTTTGAACAGGCCAATGGCGG
>DKLL01000193.1:13550-22593 GCA_002455755.1 Acinetobacter sp. UBA6641 | reverse complement strand
AACGTGCGTCAGCTGGAAAATACCTGTCGCTGGCTCACGGTGATGATTACAGGACGTGAAGTTTATCCTGAAGATTTGCCTTCGGAATTGAAGCAGATTCCAATTCAGCGTTCAGGTGAAGATGCACCAGCGCACAATACCTTTGACCGTATTTCATTGCATCATTGGGATGAATTATTGGGTCAATGGGCTATCCAGAAACTGAAAAATGGTGAGATGAAGATTCTGGACATTGCCACACCTATGTTCGAGCGTACTTTAATTACCGCCGCTTTGCAGCAAACCCGTGGTCGCAAGCGCCATGCTGCGGAATTGCTGGGCTGGGGACGCAACACCCTGACTCGCAAGCTTAAAGAATTGGGTATGGACACTGCCGATGACGATATAGAAGAAGAAATCGAAAGCTAAACTTTTCTGTCCATAAAAAAGCGCCTGAGGGCGCTTTTTCATTATTGTATTTTTACATGCTAAACACTCATGCAGTAAAACCCACGTAACGGAAGTATCCCTCAGCCCCCAGATCAGACTTAAAAATCAGATAATCGGGATAAGTGGATTTGGCAATTTCGACAAACATATTCACCTGATCATCATGGGCATGCAGATCATCCACAGAGCGCAGCATAGTCTGCTCAAATTCATCCGTGATATATTCAAAGCCGATATCCATGGCAATAAACAAGACATGTTCACAGGGTTGTATATAGTGTTCTTCCACCCAATTGATCACGTGCTGCTGACAGTGTGGACATTGGATATTATCTGTGGCTTGAATATCGAGTTCGATCAGTTGATAGCTCATAACATTATAAATTCAGTCTTCTATCCGACTATATTAACAAACTCAAAAGTGAATCCTTAAAAATAATCAACAAAAAAGGGAATCTTGAGGATTCCCTTTTTAAAGCGTTACCCTTTTATTTATGTGCTGCCTTATAACGCGAGAGTGCAGTCACCGCCACTGCCGAGATGGCAACAGCAGGCAAACTTGCCATTAAAATTCCCGTTGTTCCCAAGCCGATCGCCAAGATTTTTCCGGTCAGCAATGGCCCTGTCATTGCACCTAATCGGCCCAAAGAAATCGCACTGCCCACGCCTGTGACTTTACCTGTACCCGAATAGAAAATCGGTGAAATGCCATACAGAATCGATTGTCCGCCTGTCGAGAAAATCCCGCCCATAAAGCCTGTCAAAACAAGTACTGGAATAGAGTTAGAGGTAAACAACAATACAAGGGCAATAAACAAACCACTGTAAATAATTGTTGCCATCTGCCAAAGTTTTAAGCGGTCCAGCAAATAACCCAAAGCCAAAGTGCCGATTACAGCACCTACCTGAAATACCAGCATCACCATGAAAGCCTGTGATTTTTCCAAACCTTGCTCCATGAGCAAATTAGGTAACCAGCTCATCAAAATATAATTGATCATCAGGGTAAAGAAAAAGCCCACCCAAAGCGGCATCGTATATTTATATTGCTGATGCTTAAATAATACCTGCACCATAGATGGCACAGTTTCAATCGCGACTTGCTCAACAGCAACCTGCTTAGGCTTGTCTTTAAGAATAATTGCCATAAATGGGAGCAGAATTAAAGGAGTTAAACCTCCAATTAAAAACAAGGTATGCCAGGAAATATCTTTAAATAAGATAGCCAGGCCTGCAACGAAAATTGCCCCTACCGGTAATCCGCAATACATCAGGCTGTTCAGCTTGCCGCGATTGGCTTCAGTCGCCTCATCACCCACCACAGATATCATGGTTGGCATTGCCGCTCCCAGACCTAAGCCGGTAAAGAAGCGTGCTGCATATAAAATTTCGACACTCGGCGCGATGGCGGTAAGCGACATAAATACGCCAAANNNNCCAAAAACACAAGAACACCGTTAAGAATTTCTGCATTTTAGCTGTTTGTATTTGTGCCATGATTGAACTCCGTCCATAGTAAGCAAACTGCCCTACAGCAATTTGCTTCATTATTTTCAGATCAATCTGTTGAAATAAATACCACTACAATGGTCGGGTTTAATATGAGTTATCTCAATAAAAACCATTCAAATTAGACATAAAAGATTAAACAAATAGACATAATATCTCTTAATTTTATTTATTATTTAATATTTTCAGATACTTATATTTTCGGTAGTTATTTGTGATCAAGCCATAGTCAAAAGCAATGCTTTAAAATTAAACAATAAAAAGTCCGCATTTCGCGNNACCGCAAGATTAAAAAATGATTGTTCCTGCGATAAATTTTCGAGTTGATAGTGGCTGACGAGTTTTGCGGTGAGGAGTATTACTCCGCAACATGCTTTTGGTCTTGCGAAGCAATGCTTCTCCGGACGAAACCAAAGTAACCAATGAGCTGCAAGGAATTGACTTAAAACGGTAAGACTCCGCCATGAATCACTAAAAAATTAAGGAGTTTATTTCTAAACTCCTTAATTGATCAGCATTACGCATTTCGCGGGTTTTTTATCAACTTAACTCACATTGCATTAAGCAGATTTTTTCGCCTGATTGTTCTTACGGATGGTAATCATCACCAGTTGAACAGCGGCTGGGGTTACCCCTGGAATACGACCGGCTTGAGCAAGCGTTTCAGGACGAACATCTTTCAGCTTCAAGGTAATTTCGCGAGAAAGACCAGACACGACATCATAATCAAAATCAGCAGGAATACGGGTTTCTTCCAGACGCTTCATTTGCGCCACATCTTCTTGCTGACGGTTGATATAACCTTCGTATTTCACAGCAATTTCAATTTGCTCACCGACAAATGCAGATACTTTCGAGTCAGTCAATTCGGCAATTTGTGAGAAGTTGATATTTGGACGCTTCAACAAATCAATTGCAGAACACTCTTTAGACAGATCCGCCCCAGTCATTTCAACGAATTTTTTACCCATTGGGTTATTCGGCGCAGCCCAAAGATGTTGCAAACGACCTTTTTCCGTTTCTACTGCTTCCATTTTTTCACAATAAGCTGTCCAGCGCTCATCATCCACCAGGCCCATTTCACGGCCAATTGCAGTTAAACGTTGATCCGCATTGTCTTCACGGAACATCAACCGGTATTCCGCACGTGAGGTAAACATGCGGTATGGTTCTTTGGTTCCCAGGGTAATCAGGTCATCAACCAGTACACCCATGTACGCTTCATCACGTTTAGGTGTCCATTGCTCCTGATCCCATGCACGGCGGGCAGCATTCAAGCCAGCCAATAAACCTTGTGCACCCGCTTCTTCATAACCAGTTGTACCGTTAATTTGACCGGCAAAGTACAGGTTATTGATGGCTTTGGTTTCTAGCGAGAATTTCAACGCTTGTGGGTTGAAGTAATCATATTCAATCGCATAACCCGGACGAAGAATGTGGGCATTCTCCATGCCACGGATTGAACGAACCAATTCGAACTGCACATCAAATGGAAGCGATGTTGAAATACCGTTTGGATAAAGCTCGTGTGTATCCAAACCTTCAGGCTCAAGAAATACCTGATGTGAATCTTTATCAGCAAATTTGTGAATTTTATCTTCAATCGATGGGCAGTAACGTGGACCCACACCTTCGATCACACCGGTATACATCGGTGAACGGTCTAAACCGCCACGGATAATGTCGTGAGTACGTTCGTTCGTATGCGTGATATAGCAGTTGATCTGTTCCGGATGCATAGACGCATCACCCATGAATGACATAGTTGGAGACGGGAAATCACCCGGCTGTGGCGTCATTACAGAGAAATCAACTGAACGTGCATCAATACGTGGCGGTGTACCCGTTTTTAAACGACCTACAGGCAAGTTTAATTCACGTAAACGTGCTGCCAATGAAATTGATGGCGGATCACCGGCACGACCACCGCTCGATTTCTCTAAACCAACGTGGATCACCCCCCCCAGGAATGTACCTGTGGTTAACACAACAGTTTTCGCATCAAAGCGGATACCCATTTGGGTTACCACACCTTTAACGGTATCGCCTTCCACAATCAGGTCATCTGCGGCCTGCTGGAAAATATCCAAGTTGGCTTGGTTTTCTAATGTTTCACGAATCGCCGCTTTAAAGCGTACACGGTCAGCCTGCGCGCGCGTTGCACGAACCGCAGCACCTTTACGTGAATTTAGAATACGGAACTGAATACCGCCTTTATCGGCCGCCAATGCCATGGCACCGCCCAAAGCATCAATTTCACGTACCAGATGCGATTTACCAATACCACCGATGGCCGGGTTACAGCTCATCTGCCCTAGAGTCTCAATGTTATGAGTTAAGAGCAGAGTCTGTCGACCCATACGCGCTGCAGCAAGGGCTGCTTCGGTACCTGCGTGACCGCCACCGATAACAATGACATCGTAAACTTTAGGATAATGCATAATGGTTTGAGAGATAAAAAATGATGACGGAGTATTATATCAAAACTGAATAAAATAAGTTGACAAAATGAGTCGAATTTACTGATGAGAGTTGAATTGATTTGCAATCTCTTAATGTTGCAATGTAATCCGGATTTTCAGACTCGCTATAGAAATTAAACATTTAAGTAAAGTTTTTTACTTGAATAGCATTGTTTAATTTTAATTACTTTTTAAGCTATAGGTTGGGTACATTACTAACAAAGGTATAAAAGATGAATAAGAATATTGTCCTCTCATCCATTCTCTGTGGCTTGTGTCTTGCACCATTTGCAGCTTCAGCAAATGATAAAGTCGAAAAAGTATATGATGCTCAAAGATACCAAAAGGTATGTAAAGGAAAGAGCCAAGGCGCACCAGTCAGTTTTGCATATCGCGGTATTATTTGGAATGGTACTTGTGAACCTCAATTCTTCCCTTCTGCAAAAAACTCTTCCATCACAGGCAATGAAGCTGAGCTAAGCAGCGCATGTAGTGGAGATACCGGTGCAACCACAGCGACCATCAACGGGACTGAAATGAAAGGCAAATGTGCTTTAGGTTTCATGCCTCCTCGTCCTTCATCACAATCACAAATGCAACAATCCCAACCGCAAATGCAGTCACAACCACAAATGCAAACTCAACCTCAAATGCAGTCACAACCTGAGATGCAACCGCAACAATCTCCATAAAAAGTTAAATTAATTCAAATTATTAACGGGTAAAATAGTTGAATTTTACCCGTTTCATATATTGCTTATTTAAAAATCTTGTTTAAACTCTAAGGAGAACAAAGGATAAAAACAAAAAAGGATATTCCATGGATTCAGGACTCTTTACCCTTTTTTTACCCCTTATCATTGCCTTTATGATGATTGGTTTAGGGCTTGAACTTACTGTTAAAGATTTTCTTCGTATCCGTTATCATCCTAAAGCTATTTTTTTAGCCTTATTTTCACAACAAGTGATTTTGGTTGGCATTGCATTTTTTATTTGTATTTTATTCAAACCGTCTCCACTTTTGGCGGTAGGCTTCATGTTGCTTTCTGCTTCTCCAGGTGGTCCTACAGCAAATTTAATTAGCTATATTTTTAAGGGAGATGTGGCATTAAATCTTACCCTTACCACTCTTAATTCTATTATTTGCATTTTTACCCTGCCTTTTATTGTTAATTTATCCATGCATTATTTTTTAGGCGAATCGCAAAGTATTAGCATGCCTATTGAAAAAATTTTCCAGGTATTTTTAATTATTTTTGTTCCGGTTTGTATAGGGATGCTGATTCGCTCCTTAACCCCCAAAACCGCATTTCGTCTAAATAAACCCNNTTTAATTTTAATTTTTTTGTATGCCCTGTATATAGAAAGATTCCACATTATTGAATATTTTACCGAGATTGGTATTGCTATGGCGTTATTTTGCCTGATCAGTTTTTTAGTGGGCTATCTGGTGCCGTATTTATCTGGAGTCTCCGAAAGACAGGCTCGTGCATGTACCTTTGAAGTGGGAATTCATAATACGGGTCTGGCGCTAACAATTGCACTTTCAGTATTATCCAATACCACCATTGCGATTCCGGCAGGAATTTATACTATTTTTATGTATATTTTCGCCTTTGCATTTGGTTTTATCCTGACCAAAAACCCGCAACTGATGAATAAAACCAATACACACACTTTAAATGGCTAAATGACCTCTGCCCTGTTGAGGCAATACTTTAATCAACACGTATATGAGTCATCAGTTTAAAATTTTGTCAGCCACGCTTCTAAAATCAAAGTAAAAACTCAACTCAACAAGAATAAATAAAACAGGAGATTTCAAATGGATTCAGGAATCATCACTATTTTACTACCTTTAGCGCTAGCTATTATTATGGTGGGCTTGGGTCTGGAGCTCACGCCAAGAGACTTTGGCAGAGTCACCAAACACCCCAAAGCCGTTTTAATTGCGCTATTTTGCCAATTAATCCTTTTAGTGGGTATTGCATTTGTTCTGTGTAAGGTTTTGGCTCTCCCTCCTTTGTTGGCAGTAGGCTTAATGCTGCTTGCAGCTTCTCCGGGTGGCAGTACCGCCAATTTGTTTAGCTATCTATTTAAAGGTGACCTAGCACTCAACATCACCCTGACTGCAATTAATTCAGTCATTGCTGCACTAACCTTACCTCTTATTGTCAACTTTGCCATTCAACACTTTATCAATGACGGACAACAGATTAACTTGCAGTTCAGTAAAATCCTGCAAGTCTTTGCCATTATCATTGTCCCGGTTTGTATAGGCATGCTGATTCGGCACTATGCCCCACATTTCGCAGAAAAATTAAATAAACCACTACGTATATTCGCTGTTCTATTTTTAATCTCAATTATTATTGGCGCAATTGTCAGTGAACGTCAGAATATTACCGAATACCTGGCTCAAGTAGGCATTGCGACTGCGCTGTTCTGTATGTTCAGCCTGTGTCTCGGATACTTCTTGCCTCGACTGTTCGGCATCAACAGTGCTCAAGCACGTGCCTGTGCCTTTGAAATTGGTATTCATAACAGCACCCTGGCCATGACCATTGCACTTACCGTGATGGCGAACTCCACCGTTGCCATGCCAGCTGCAGTATATTCTATTTTTATGTATATCTTCGCTGCACTATTCGGCATGTTATTAAATAAACTCGCGCCTCATCCAGCGCCCATAGCGACCTGATTCAGCTGCCATAACAAAGGACGTCAATGTACGTCCTTTTCTTTTTTCAGGATAGTTTTTATCAATATATAGTGGTTTCATCCTGAGTTCCGTTACAATGGCATCTTTATAAAGACAAATTTAGGTTATCTCCGTGAAGTGGTTACAAATTCATATTACTGTTGAGCAAGCTCAAGTTGATTTTACTGAAACCCTGTTAAGTTCATTAGGTGCGGTAAGCGTAACTTTAGATGATGCTGAAAATCAGGACTTGCTTGAACCACTTCCAGGGGAAACGCCTCTTTGGAATAAAGTCATTGTGACTGGCATCTATGCGCAGGAAGAAGACGAAGTAATTGATGTAGATGCCTTAGTGACCTTTATTACTGCACAGATGCCTGAGGCACAATTACGTTACGAGTTTATTGAAGATCAGGNNACAGGTAACCATGCAAGTACATTCTTATGTTTACAATGGTTAGGTAAAACCGATGTAAAAGATAAAATCGTTATTGATTATGGTTGTGGTTCAGGCATTTTAGGCGTTGCCGCTTTATTGCTGGGTGCGAAAAAAGTTTATGCCACCGATATTGACCCGCAAGCAGTATTGGCAACCCAACAAAATGCTGAACTGAATGGTGTACTGGAAAATCTGTTTGTGGGTCTGCCGGACGAATTCAATGAAGAACTAAAAAATCAGAAAGCCGATATATTTGTTGCCAACATTCTTGCAGGTCCATTAATGGCCCTTGCGCCTGAATTCGCAACTTTGGTTAAATCTGAGGGAGAGTTCGCACTTGCCGGTATACTAGAAGAGCAAGTTGCTGATGTTTCTAGTGTTTATTCTGAATTTTTTGATATACTGCAAATTGAAAAACGTGATGAACATTGGTGTCGAATTTCGGGTAAACGCCAAAATACCCAAACAAACCTTGAATAGACTATGAGCGATAAACAAACTTCCTGCCCTAACTGTTTGACCAAGTACAAAGTCTCTGTGGCTCAACTTACAGTTGCTCGCGGGATGGTTTGTTGTGCAAAATGTTCAACCAATTTTAATGCGTTGACCCATCTGGTGGTAGAGAAAGAAGCTGCTTTCTCTACTGCTACTCAAACGGCTTCATCTTTAAATCCAGTTCAAGAAGCCTACTCATCTAATGAGCTGTCTTCCGATCTGTTCATTGGCAATCGAAAAGCAGAACAACATTTACTGAACATTTTCGATCGTAAAGTTGAAAATTCGAATATTGATTTAAAGACTTATCTAAATAACTTAAATTATTTTAGTACCGATCCTATTGGCAACTACCCCGCACTGAACTGGTCAGAAAAAGCTGAACAAGAAAAAAAATATGGTGCGCGGCATTATATTTTATGGGGGGTGATTAACTTATTTTTAGTCAGTTTACTCATTTTGCAGTTTTTCTGGTTTAACCCGAAAATTTTAAACAATAGCCCGGTATTTAGTGCTTTGTTAAACACTGCATGTCAAGCATTTAAATGTTCAATTATGGAAGAGAATTATCGCCTGATTTCCACCAACAAACTGAAGGTTAAACAAATTTCCAGAAAAGAAACCCAGTTCACTGGAGAACTGATTAATTATCATACCCAAAGTTTGGCCCTTCCAATGATCAAGGTAAATTTGAAAAAGAATGGCGAAACCATATCGACCTATTCCTTTATGCCTTCTGAATATTTAATTGAAAGTCTTCAAGGAATTCAACGAATCCCTCAGAATAGTCCTTTCAAATTCAAATTTAGCATTCCGGTAGCACGCAAAAGCTTTGACACTTATAGTTTAGAAATAATTCGTCCGTAATATTGAAAAAAACTATTAAAAAATACAAAAAAATGTAAAAAAAATGCAGTTTTCTTGCTCACTTTTTCTTAGACAATGCTATCATACGCGCCACGAAAGCTATGTGCTACAAACTCCTCGATAATTTTCACAACAAAATCC
>DKLL01000193.1:0-13487 GCA_002455755.1 Acinetobacter sp. UBA6641 | reverse complement strand
TTCTATCTGTAGTTCTTGAATACACGCGTGGTAATCAGACACGTGCTGCCGAGATTCTCGGACTAAACCGTGGTACTTTACGTAAAAAGTTGAAAGCTCACGGTTTAATGAGTGAATAAATGATAAAATGCTTGCGGCTTCCGCAGGCATTTTTTTTAACCTGCATTTTGCTAATTTGTTTTAATCTGTTCCTTTGAAAACTGTGACGAAGATCATGACTATTAAACGCGCTTTAATCTCTGTTTCTGACAAGACTGGTATTGTTGAGTTTGCACAAGACCTTGCTGCTCTTGGGGTAGAAATTTTATCTACTGGTGGTACTTACAAGTTGTTAAAAGACAACAATGTTGCCGTAGTTGAAGTTTCAGAGCACACTGGTTTCCCAGAGATGATGGACGGCCGTGTAAAAACACTACATCCGAAAATTCATGGTGGTATTCTGGCTCGTCGTGGTCTAGACGAAGCTGTGATGGCAGAACACAACATCGATGCAATTGATTTGGTAGTTGTTAACCTTTATCCATTTGCTGCGACTGTTGCAAAACCAAACTGTTCACTTGCTGATGCAATCGAAAACATCGACATCGGTGGTCCAACAATGGTTCGTGCTGCTGCGAAAAACCATGCTTCTGTAGGTATTGTGGTCAATGCTTCTGACTATGCAACAGTTGTAGCTGAACTTAAAGCCGAAGGTGCTTTATCTCATGCAACACGTTTTGACTTGGCAGTAAAAGCATTTGAACATACTGCTCAATATGACGGCATGATCGCGTCTTACCTTGGCGCTCGCGTAGGGAAAGAAGAAGGTCAGGCAGATAAATTTGCACGTACTTTCAATACACAATTAAACAAGGCACAAGATCTTCGTTACGGTGAAAATCCACATCAATCAGCCGCTTACTATGTAGAGTCAACTGCAACAGAAGCTTCTGTTTCAACTGCTAAACAGTTACAAGGCAAGGAACTCTCTTATAACAACATTGCAGATACAGATGCAGCACTTGAATGTGTGAAATCATTTGCAAAACCTGCGTGTGTAATCGTCAAACATGCTAACCCATGTGGCGTTGCAGTGTCTTTAGACGGTATCCAGGCAGCTTATGACCTTGCTTATGCAACTGACCCAGAATCTGCGTTCGGCGGCATCATTGCATTCAACCGTGAACTGGACGTTGCAACTGCGCAAGCGATTCTAGACCGTCAATTCGTTGAAGTGATTATTGCGCCAAGCGTTGCTGAAGGCGTGCTTGAAGTAACAGGCGCGAAGAAAAACGTTCGTGTTCTTGTATGTGGTGAACTTCCTGCGATTGATGCTCGTCAAGCTCAACTTGACTATAAACGCGTAAACGGTGGTTTACTGGTTCAGGATCAAGACTTGGGCATGATCACCAAAGATGACCTTAAAGTTGTGACCAAACGCGCACCAACTGAAGCTGAAATTGACGACATGATCTTCGCCTGGAAAGTGGCGAAATACGTGAAGTCTAACGCGATTGTGTATGCGAAAAACCGACAAACCATTGGTGTAGGCGCAGGTCAAATGAGCCGCGTCAACTCTGCACGTATTGCTGAAATTAAAGCTGAACATGCTGGTCTAGTAGTAGAAGGTGCAGTTATGGCATCTGACGCATTCTTCCCATTCCGTGATGGTATTGATAATGCTGCGAAAGCGGGTATCAAATGCATTATCCAGCCGGGTGGTTCTATGCGTGATGAAGAAACAATTGCTGCTGCTGATGAAGCTGGTATTGCAATGGTCTTCACTGGCATGCGTCACTTCCGACACTAAGACAAAACACTGATGGGTAATCACCCTTATTCGATACGCGAAAACCTCATTCGCAACTGTCCGAGGCAGGAAAATTTTGTTAAGAAAGTTTCTGCGATTATTCTAAATCGAGAAATCAATTTGACGAGTTTTGCGAATGACAATGGTTTTGCCTACTTTTGCCAAAACAAAAGTAGGTCGAACCGAAGGTTGATTCCATCAGTAGAATTTATATTGAAAAGATTCCAACGTGTTAAGGCAGTTTTAAAGTCTTTTACTGTACTTTTTGCTTTATTAACAAATAGATTTCTAATCTTGCATAAAGTCCTCTCCTTCTTTCAGGCTGAGGACTTTATGTCATTTTCGATTCATGGAGTATGAACCGATGAATATTTTAGTTTTGGGTAATGGNNCAAGATGACAAAGTCGCAAAAGTATTTGTAGCACCGGGCAACGCGGGCACAGCCACTGAAAATAAATGTGAAAACGTAAATTTAAGCATTTTAGACAATGCTGCAATTATTGATTTTGCAAAAAATAATGCAGTTGAGCTTGTGATTGTCGGCCCAGAAGCCCCTTTAGTAAATGGTGTAGTCGATGCTTGCCGTGCAGCAGGTGTTAAAATTTGGGGTCCTACTCAATTTGCTGCACAGCTTGAAGGCTCTAAAGCATTCGCCAAGCACTTCTTAAAGCGTCACAACATTCCAACTGCTTTCTATGACGTGTTCACAGAAGTCGATGCAGCCAAAGCATTTGTTGAAAAAAATGGCGCGCCAATCGTAATCAAGGCTGATGGTCTTGCTGCGGGTAAAGGCGTCATCGTTGCCATGACCAATCAGGAAGCTTTCGACGCCATTGATGACATGCTGGCAGGCAACAAGTTTGGTGATGCAGGTTCACGTGTAGTCATCGAAGAATTCCTTGCTGGTGAAGAAGCCTCTTTCATTTGTATGATTGATGGCGACAACATCCTACCAATGGCAACGTCGCAAGATCATAAGCGCATTTTTGAAGGTGACCAGGGCCCAAACACAGGCGGTATGGGAGCGTACTCTCCTGCTCCAGTTGTGACTCCGGATGTATTCGAAAAAACCATGAATGAAGTCATGCGTCCAACCGTTGAAGGCATGAAAAAAGATGGTCATGTTTATACAGGTTTCTTATACGCTGGTTTGATGATTGATGAACAAGGTCAGCCGNNATCATGATGCGTTTAAAATCATCACTTGTTGATTTAGTTGAAGCGGGTATTGCAGGTAACTTACCTGCGGAAGCTGAATGGGATGAGCGCAAAACTGTTGGTATCGTGCTTGCATCGAAAGGCTACCCGGAAACGTCAAGCAATGGCGATGTTATTTCAGGCTTAGACACTGAAATGGCGGATGCGAAAGTATTCCATGCAGGTACGAAAGCCAATGATAATGGTGAAATCGTAACGAACGGTGGACGTGTACTTTGTATGACTGCACTGGGGAATACCATTGGCGAAGCTCAAGCCAAAGCTTTAGAGCTTTGCCAAAAAGTGACTTTTGACGGCGTTCAATACCGTAAGGATATTGGTTACCGTGCGATTGCGCGTGAAAATGCTTAATACTTTTTAAAATAAAAAGCTTAAGTTAAGACCCCGCTTAATGCGGGGTTTTTTTATACCCTGCTTATGGCTAAGCAATTCTTCCATAAATGACATTTCACATAAAACTATTATAAAATATAAATTTTAAGTATTTGTTTTAATATAACTAAATTTAAATTTCGTATAACGTGTATTATNNCGTGTAAAGCGAGAATCCCAAATTAGCCGGATTATCTCCTTTATAAAAGAAGCTCTTTCCACATTGAAGACAGCTTGAATTAACGTATAACTTATACACCGCTATACAACTGAAAACTATAAAAACCATCATTGCTATGCAAATTACATAATCATTTGAATATGATTCCCATATTATTCCCGATAATATGAGCAATACGAGTGATCCTAACTGATACACAACTAAAAAATAGCACTTAGCCTTTAGGTTAGTGCTTCTCTTTGATAATGACTGATGCATGATACAATTCCATATTATTAAAGAAATAGGTGAAACATTCCCCGCTCATTTGTTGCTATTTCACATGAAAGCACTTATCAAAAGTCTAAAAATTAGAATTTTCTGTTTTATGCTCTATTCTGTAATCTTTTGCCAAAAAATTTGTATAAAAACTGCTTTTATATACCCTGAATCTTCTAAATATGTTTTCTTAAAATTACCTTGTTATTTTTTTACTAAATATTGCTAGCATGTAGTAACTTCCAACTATGTTGCCCATCTTTATATCTACTTTTCATATTTAGATTAAAAAAAATCTTATAAGGAAAAAAGTTACTGTTTTTAATAAAATTATCAGTTTAGGTATAAATAATATATTGTTTTGATTAATATTTAAAAAATCTAGTTACAAACCGTTAAGCTTTTTATTCGCTAAGTGCAGAGTTTTTATTCACTATATTGCATATCAATTTATTGTTATGATATTGAAAATTTTTAGCCACAGTTCAAAAAATATGTAATTTTTTATGGAATACAGTCATTTAGCGGTATATCCATATAATTTTACAGTTTTGACTGAGGTCGCATTGCATTGATGACTGGGGCATTTTAAAGTCATCTGCATCAATCAGTTGATCTGATTCACACTTGATTTAATCTCTCCAATGACATATTCGTAAATTTAAAGCCAAAATTAAATTTACTAGGACACATACATGAAAAAGTTCCTTGGTCTTGTTTTAGGTCTTTCAGTTGGCTTGTCTGGCTGTGGTAAACAAGAAGCGCCTGCAAATGATGCAGCTCAAAATAAAGATTCTGCTGGAATTCAAACTGTCACTATGGCTTCAACAGGTTCGGATGCTGAAGTTTGGCGTTATATTGCCACGCTTCCAGAAACCAAAGCTGCCGGCATTAAACTTGAAGTGAAAAACTTCACTGACTATGTATCTATGAACACAGCTGTTGCGAATAAAGAAATTGATGTGAACGCATTCCAGTCTTATGCTTACCTGGTTGCTTTCAACGAATCCAATAAAGACAAGATTGCTCCGCTTTCTACCACTTACCTAGAACCCATGGGTATTTACTCAAGTAAAGTGAAGAAACTGGATGAGTTTAAAACGGGCGCAACCATTGCCATTCCTAACGATGGTGCCAATGAATCACGTGCATTATTGTTACTTCAATCTGCCGGCCTGCTCAAATTAAAACCTAATTTTGACAATGTCAAAGGTACTCCTGCCGATATTGTTGAGAACAACAAAAAAATTGTGATTAAACCGATTCAGATGGCCACTGCTGTACGTGTTAAAGACGAAGTAGATGCGATTGTCTTGGGCAATACCTTGGGNNCAATGTCTTGGGCAATACCTTGGCAATGGAAGGCGGCTTAAATGTGTTGAAAGACTCTGTTTATTATGAGCCAATCGACCAAAGCACCAAAATGAATGTCAACATTCTTGCTGTTGCTGAAGGGCGCCAAAATGACCCAGTACTGAAAAAAGTCGGCGCGCTTTACCACACAGAAGCCGTGAACAAATATGTTCAGGAAAAATTTGGTGGCACTAAAGTTGACGTAAATAAACCGATTAGCTATCTCACTGAAGCAAAATAGTAATATAATTGGTTCATCTAAACAGGCAAAGTTTCTTTGCCTGTTTTTCTTTTATAGATAGTTTTTGACCATATGATTGAATTTAAAAATATTTCAAAACACTATCAGCTTAAAGGTCAAACAATTCGTGCCTTGGATCAGATTAATTTACAGATTCCAGATGGCAGTATTTTTGGCATTATTGGCTATAGTGGTGCGGGTAAAAGTACCTTAATCCGCCTGATTAATTTGCTCGAACGACCAAATGATGGTCAAGTCATCATTAATCAAAAAGATTTTACTGCATTGGATGCACGTTCGTTACGTCAGGAACGCGCCAACATCGGGATGATCTTTCAGCATTTTAATTTGTTGCAGAGTAAAACTGTCGCAGCCAATATCGAAATGCCAATGAAACTATTGGGCTGGAGCAAAGCCGAGCGTGAAAAACGTTTGGCGGAATTGCTCGAGTTTATTGATCTTAAGCATAAAAAAGACGCTTTTCCAGATGAACTGTCTGGTGGGCAAAAACAGCGTGTCGGTATTGCCCGTGCCCTTGCCAATCATCCTAAAATTTTACTCTGTGATGAAGCGACCTCGGCACTGGATCCGCAAACCACCAAATCTGTTTTAGATTTGCTTAAAAAGATTAATAAAGAACAAGGCATTACCATTGTCATGGTGACCCATGAAATGGATGTGATTGAAACTGTTTGTGATTATGTTGCAGTAATGGAACAAGGTCAGGTGATCGAAACGGGTTCGACGCTGGAAATTTTCAGTCAGCCCCAGCATCCAACCACCAAAAATTTTATTCAGACCGTTTTGCAGCAGCAACTTCCTGTTAATATTCTACAAAACCTGGAAAATCAGAATCATAACAGTATTTATAGCTTGCAGTTTCTCGGAACTTCTGCGCAAGAAACCGTGGTACAGGCAGCCATTAAACAGTTTGATATCAGCTTGAATATCTTGTTTGCCAATATGACTGAAATTAACGGCTCAGTGATTGGACAAATGTTTGTACAATTATTAGGTGATCCTGCTGTAATTGAACAGACTGTGGCATTTTTTAAGCAAAATGGCGTCAAAGTTGAACAATCTGGAGTCAGCGTATGAGAGATTTAATTGTTCAATGGCTGACAGAAATCACTGCACCTTATTGGAAAAGCTCACTGTCGATTGACCAGTTTGTTACCGCATTGCAAGAAACCTTCCATATGGTGTTTTTTGCCCTGCTGTTCGGATGTATCTGGGGCTTTATTCAGGCCATTATTCTGTTGGTGACCCGTCCTGACGGTATCTTGCCGAACCGGGTAATTTATCATGGCTTGAACCCGATTGTAAATGCGCTGCNNGGCTGCGATTGTGCCACTGACCATTTATATTGGTCCGTATATGGGCCGGTTGATTGAGACTTCATTGCTGGAAGTGAATGAAGGCATTATCGAATCAGCACAAGCCATGGGTGCTTCGCCCCTGCAAATTATTTTCAGGTTCATTTTGCCTGAAGCACGCAGTTCACTGATTTTAAACCTGACCACTGCCACAATTAGCCTGATTGGTGCAACAGCGATGGCGGGTGCGGTGGGTGCCGGCGGTATTGGTGATCTGGCCATTTCCTATGGTTACCAGCGTTTCGATACCAGCGTGGTCATTCTGACCGTCATTGTACTTTTATTGCTGGTGCAATTTGTACAAACTTTTGGTGAATGGTTATCACGCTTAAGATAAGCCCCATCATTTAATGCCCTCAATTGAGGGCTTTTTTGTATCTATCAATCAGATTTGAAATACCGCATTAGTTCCAATTTATATGCAGTAATTCAAAATCGTTAAGCTTGCTGGCATGACTCTAATCACCTATTCATCTACAAAAAGCCGAATTTTGAGCTTGAATTAGCTAAATATTAATCCATGACTTTTCATAGAGCATGCTAAACTATTCAGTGGTTTTTGCAGGGACTCATTTATGCACTTTGTTCATCTTGGTATACATACAGAATTTTCAATTACAGAATCTATCGTACGTGTATCTGATCTTATTAAAGCTGCTGCAAATGATGAAATGCCAGCACTGGCCATCACCGACTTATCCAATCTGCATGCTGCGGTAAAATTCTATAAAAAATGTCTCGATAAAGGCATTAAACCTATTTTAGGTTCTGAAATTCGCCTGAATAATGCTGAACACCGTGTGACATTGTTGTCAATGACCAATAAAGGCTGGCGCAATCTGACCGAACTGGTTTCAGAAGGCTTTATCAGCGGTCAGCAACTCGATATTCCTTGTGTGCAAAAAGACTGGATTCTCAATCAGCATCAAGACCTGATTGTGTTATTGGGCATGCAATCTGATGTCGGTAAAATGCTGATCACCTCAAATCCAGACAAGGCTGAACCACTGCTTCAGGAATGGATTGAAAAATTCGGCAATCGGGTTTATTTGGCTTTGACTCGTACCAACCGCCCTGATGAAGATGCCTTTATTGAAGAAGCCGTTAAACTCGCTAAAAAATATAATATTGGCGTGGTTGCGCATAATGATGTGCACTTTATTAGCCGTGAAGATTTTGAAGCACATGAAGCCCGGGTCTGTATTGCCGATGGTTATGTGCTAGGCGATAACCGTCGTCCTAAAACCTATAGCCCGGAACAATATTTCAAAAATTCGCTGGAAATGACTGAATTATTTTCAGATATTCCGACCGCGATTGAAAATACCTATCATATAGCCAAACGTTGTAACGTTACCCTGCGTTTAGGTTTTAATGACTTGCCGGACTATCCAATTCCGGAAGGCCACACCATTGATACCTACTTTGCGCATTTATCCGAACAAGGCCTGGAAGAACGCTTAAATTTCTTGTATCCGCCTGAAAAACGCGGTGAAGACTGGCCGGAAATTCGAAAACCTTATGACGAACGTTTAGCCTTCGAAGTGAAGATTATTCTCGACATGGGTTTCCCGGGTTACTTCCTGATCGTGATGGACTTCATTCAGTGGTCCAAAGGTAACGGCGTCCCGGTCGGTCCGGGCCGTGGTTCNNACGGCCAAAGGAGCAATTCGGGACGTGGCACGGGTTTTAGGCAAATCCTATGGTCTGGCGGACCGTATTTCCAAAATGATTCCAACCAAGCCCTTGGGTTTAAGCCTGGAAGAATCGCTGGAAGCTGAGCCACAGCTTAAGGATATTGTCACCAATCCGTCCAACCCGGACAATGACGATGCCGCTGAAATCTGGGAAATGGCACTTAAACTTGAAGGCATTACCCGGAATACCGGCAAACATGCCGGTGGTGTGGTGATTGCACCGACCAAGCTGACCGACTACTCAGCCGTGATGTGTGATGCCGACGGGACGAACCGTGTTGCCCAGTTCGATAAGGACGATGTTGAAGCTGCCGGTCTGGTTAAATTCGACTTTTTGGGACTGCGTAACCTGACCGTGATTGAAGATGCCATCAAGCATATCAATGCGCGCCCGGATGTGACTGAACCGGTCAATATTTCCTATATTCCACTAGACGACAAACCGGCCTATGAGGTATTTGCGACTGCCAATACCACAGCGGTATTCCAGTTTGAATCCGTGGGCATGAAAAAAATGCTCAAGGAAGCACGTCCAAGTAAATTTGAAGAAATTATTGCCTTCGTATCGTTATACCGTCCAGGTCCAATGGATCTTATTCCTGACTTTATTCACCGTATGCATGGTGGTGAGTTTGAATATCTGCACCCCTTATTAGAAGGTGTGTTGGAACCGACTTACGGGATTATGGTGTATCAGGAACAGGTGATGCAGGCGGCACAGTTCTGTGCGGGTTATAGCTTGGGTGGTGCGGATTTGTTACGCCGTGCCATGGGTAAGAAAAAGCCCGAAGAAATGGTCAAGCAGCGTCAAATCTTTATTAAGGGTGCGGCTGAAAAAGATATCGATGAAGCCACAGCCAACCATATCTTTGACTATATGGAAAAATTCGCAGGCTACGGTTTTAACAAATCACATGCAGCAGCCTATGCCCTGGTTGCTTATCAAACCGCCTGGTTAAAAGCGCATTATCCTGCCGAATTTATGTCAGCGGTGATGACATCGGAAATGCAAAACACCGATANNGAATTTATGTCAGCGGTGATGACATCGGAAATGCAGAACACCGATAACGTGGTATTCCTGATTGATGACTGCCGTCATAACAATCTGGAAGTGCTGCCGCCTTCCGTGAATATGTCGATTTACCAGTTCCATGCCAGCGATCCAAAAACCATTGTCTATGGTTTAGGTGCAATTAAAGGCGTCGGTGAAGCAGCCATGCAATCGGTGATTGATTCACGCATACAAGAAGGTCCTTATAAAGATTTATTTGATTTCTGCCACCGTGTAGATATGAAAAAAATCAATAAGCGCACCCTTGAAGCACTCATCCGTGCAGGTGCGATGGACTGTTTGGGTATTGAACGTGCTGACCTGATGGCACAACTCCAAGAAGCCGTACAAGCGGCTGAACAGGCGCGTTCAAACCGTGAATCTGGCATCATGGATTTATTCGGTGAGGTTGAAGAAGTTCAGCGCAAACCTTCAAAACCGGTTAAACCGTGGTCAGATGAAGTCCGCTTAAAAGGTGAAAAAGATACCTTAGGACTGTACCTGACCGGTCACCCGATTGATGTTTACCGTCCAGAGCTAAAAGCTTTTATTTCGCAGCGCATTAATGAGCTGACGCCTACACGCCGTGGTGTGACCACGGTATTTGCCGGTCTGGTGGTGGATGTCGCCAACTTCCCGAACCGCATGATGGTCACTCTGGATGACGGCACCGCACGTATAGAAGTGTCAGCCAACCACGAACGTTTCCAGCGCTTTAAAGACATCATTCAAAATGAAAAAGTGGTGGTGATTGAAGGCGAAATTTATGAACGTGAAGGTTTTGACCGCCCAATGGGACGCTTGACCAAAGCATTTAGCCTGAATGAAATACGTCAAAAACGTGCCAACAGTATTCAGATCAAGCTGAATGCGGAACATCTAAACCCTTCACTGAGTCAGGATTTACGCAAGATTTTAACGCCATTTTGTAATGTGGATATGTGCAATCATATTCCAGTGCAATTACATATTGATTATCCCTATGCGTCCGCAGATATCAGCTTGGGCTTGAACTGGAATGTGGCTCCTCTGGATGAATTGCTGGCGAAATTACGCGACTATTTTGGCAAAGACGTGATTCACATTGAATATCAGGTTAAATCCAAAGCGGCAAAAGCCGTAAGCTATGAGCAGGCCAAACCCGCGAGTGTCCCGCCGCCGCCAGCCAATCTGAGCATGGATGAAGCGATGGATATGTATCAGGCTGAAGCTACTCAATATTCCTAATTTTTAAATATTTAATTCTAATCGGACACATTATGAGTCAAATTGACAATGCTGTGGTTTCCGCACATCTCTCCCATGTGCGTATTGTCATGGTCAATACCACCTTACCTGCAAATATTGGTAGTGCCTTACGTGCCATGAAAACCATGGGCTTATCCAGGCTGGTACTAGTTGAACCTAAAACCTATCCGCATCCGGATATTAACGCCTTGGCCGCAGGTGCTACCGATTTAATCGAACAGATTGAAATCGTACCCACTTTAGAAGAAGCCATTAAAGATTGCCATCTGGTGTTCGGAACCAGTGCACGTAGCCGCACCATTCCCTGGCCGCTGTTAGATGTGCGTCCTGCTGCTGAAAAAGCCATGTCTGCCGTGGTGCAGGAGCAGCAGGAAGTTGCGATTCTATTTGGCCGTGAAGACCGTGGTCTGACCAATGAAGAACTGGCAATGGCCAATTATCATCTGACGATTCCTGTGAATACTGACTATGGCGTATTGAATGTAGCTCAAGCCATTCAGGTGATCTGCTATGAAATGCGCATGGCGACGATGAGTCAAGTTGAACAACCACGTGATGCTAAAGCGACCATGCAAGTCATTGATGGCATTGAAATGGAATGGGATGAACCCTTGGTCAATCATGCCCAGATGGAACAGTTCTATCCGCACTTGGAAAAAATGCTGGCAGAAATTGAATTTATGGACCCGAAAAATCCAAGATTATTACCTTTGCGCTTGCGTCGTCTCTTCGGACGTATACAATTAGATCGTATGGAATATCACTTACTTCGTGGCATCTTTAGCCGTGTACAGGCATTGAATAATGGTACATGGAAAAAATCTACAGACAAAACAACCGATTCTTCAGAGGATCAATCTAATGCTTAAACAGCTCAAAGAAGACATACAAGCTGTATTCGCGCGCGATCCTGCAGCACGAAACACTTTAGAAGTTCTTACTACCTATCCAGGCATTCATGCCCTGATTATGCATCGTATTGCCCATGAACTTTGGCAAAAAGAGTGTAAAGGCTCTGCCCGCCTGCTGTCTTCTTTTAGCCGTTTTGCAACCGGTATTGAAATCCATCCGGGTGCCAAAATTGGTCGGCGTTTCTTTATCGATCATGGCATGGGTGTGGTGATTGGTGAAACTGCCGAAATTGGTGNNCTGGAACAAGGGCAAGCGCCATCCTACCCTAGAAGATGGCGTGGTTGTAGGTGCAGGTGCCAAAATTCTGGGTCCGTTTACGGTTGGTAAAAATGCCAAAGTCGGTTCCAATGCCGTCGTTACCAAAGCTGTTCCGCCGAATACGACTGCTGTCGGCAACCCGGCCCGCTTCATAACCAAAGATCAACCGAAGGATGCTGAAGAGACACGTCGCCGTGATTATGCAGAAAGCATTGGCTTCCAGCCGTATGCTGCAACACAGGATCAATCTGACCCGATTCTGGATGGTATGCGAGTGCTGCTAGACCGGATTCAGCTCAATGAAAAACGCATGAACACCTTATGTCAGCGTTTATCCCTGCTTGATCCGAGCTTTAAAAAGCAGCAGCAAAATGAACAACCTTTTAGTGTTGAAGAACTTAAAATCATTGAAGATGTGCGCCGCGAATGTGAAGCACAAAGTAGTCAATCCAAAGCCTAAAGCGCTGTTCTGAATCTTAACAAGCCCTTACTTGTATGTTCCTGTGAGTTTTTTTAGACTGAGGAACATACCTATTGACCAATTTTTAAAATTAAATGAACGGATGATCTCTATGACCCTTAAGCCTTTGGCATGTACATTCATTGCTATTTCTTTACTTTCAGCGTGTAGCTCGACACCGACAAAAGATAAAAATACGAATACACCCACCGTTTTCACTGAACCTAAATTGACTGCTCCATTCTATGCGTTGAATCCATTTAACTATGATGCACCACCGCCATTTGAAATTGCATTAAAACAGGCAGCGGCACATCCGGTAACCAAAATGGAAGTTACGCTACCGAGTGACCCGACTAAAACAGTGACTCTAGATGTCAACAAGCTGATTATTCCTACAGTAGACAGCAAGCAACGCAATCTGAAATATGCAGTCATTGCGGGGGATAATGAATTTGATATCACTGAAATTGATGACTTCTTGCAGCTGGTCGAAGGCAAGGCACGCCATTATCCGCCTCGTTTTACTGAACGTCAGGAACGTAAAGGCTTTGAAGCCAAACTCAAACAGGTGACTCAGCAGCTTGATACCCTGGCTTCCAGAGACAATGCATCTTTTGATGTGTTGATCCGTGCATTCAAAGCCAGCGTGATGGCTCGCAACCTGGACCTAGGTTCAGTCTATACCACCAAGTCTTTAACCTATGCACAGCGCATTTTAAAAATGAACACAGATGATGCCGAAGCAAACTTCTGGTTCGGTTTTGGTTTATCTGAAGGTGGTGGTCAACGTGAAGCCATTTCTTATTTAGACAAAGCCATGAAAGCTGGTGTGCAGGAAGCTTATCTCTCTGCGGCAAACAACTACATTGCCATGGAGCAAAAGAAAAATGCGATTCAGGTATTAAAAAATTACAAAGTCAAATACCCGCAAGAAGCTGAAGTAGCTGACCGTTTAATTGCCGAAATTGAAAAACAAGGTCGCTGGAATGTGTGGCAGGTGCTTAATCCAACTCAAGCCCCTTAATGCTGGATGGTACAATTAACCTCTTAGATTAGCATTTGAAGT
>DKLL01000134.1 GCA_002455755.1 Acinetobacter sp. UBA6641 | reverse complement strand
TAATTGATGACAGGCCCTAATAACAGGTCCATTAGGGATTAAATGCGTGAGTTCTCATAAAAATAATTGCCATTCCGATAATGCTAAAAAATCAACATAACATAATTTTGTGCCAAAAATTCTTGTGAAAAGCATACAGAGCCTGATCTGTACGGTAACCTTACATATAAATTATGCACAAGCAGATAGTTCACAAGCATTTTTGCAGTCATTTAAGTATGGGATGAGTCAAGTTTCTGTCCCGAAACCCATTCAAAACTACAATAAAGCAGATATTTATACACTCAGTAATTTTCAATTAGATACCTTTAAGGCTCGCGGATTATCGCAAATACCCGACACGAATCGCCCCAGGTTTTTTCAAAAAATCAGCCGGTTTCTCCCTGATATCCAGTTTATTTTTAATGCAATCCTTCTCAAGACATTACAGCGTAGCCCGGAAATATCTCAAAATATATCGGAATTGGCTGCCCAGACTGCTTATATCGGTGTCGCTGAAACTGGGTAATTCTACACTTGCAGGGGGAATCTCCATGGGAGACTTGAGTTCTGGTGAGCGTGGAAGTCAAATGATTAGCTCAAATGCGGTCCAAATGCTCGATAATTTTGGCAAGGTCAAAACTGGCGCAGATGTTCAGCTGGCCAAGCTAGCTGAACAGGCCGGCGTTTTAATCAGTATTGATAACATGGCTTATGAAACGGCTACAGCGATTGTCAATATTAAACATGACCGGGAATTACCCGAATTGCGCAGCAGCAGACTAACGGGATTTCACGGATTGCTGACATCACCAATCTGCGGGCTCAGGCAGGTATTAGTAGCCATGCTGACCCTGTTCAGGCATGTTTAAATTTGCAGACAGCAGAACCGAATTTAATCGTGCAACAAACCCAGCTTAAAAAGTTTCAGCAACAATTACGAACTTTATTGGGTTTTAATGTATCGGCTCTAGATTGGCAAACCCCCAAGCGCCTAGTCAGGGATTCCGACTTATACCATGACCCGGAATTTAATAAAATTGCAAATATCATTCNNCATCATGTTACACGCCTCCAGTAATTTATATCAGGGCGGGGCCGTCGATCCCTAATATGTGCTGCAAGTTATGCAGAAGAAGCGGCAAAGGGGTGAATGCCCTCTATAATTGGTCTGCAAAACCTTAAAAACAGGCTATACTGCCGTAGTGCTGTTATTTGTTCTAGATTTATGTCATTTACCATTGCCTCATCTGTTTCTTTCGAAGAAGACATTAAAAAAAGTCGCTTTCAGGCGATTGCTGCACCAGTAGAAAATGAACAGGATATAAAAAACTTTTTGGAGCTGCATAAAGATAGCACCACGACACATCAGTGCTGGGCATGGAAAATAGGCCATAATGTCCGTTTTAATGACGATGGTGAACCATCAGGCACAGCAGGCCGGCCGATTCTAGCCAGTATTGAAGGCAATGAATTAAACAATATCATCGTTCTGGTCAACCGCTGGTATGGCGGTATTAAACTGGGTACAGGCGGTCTGGTGCGTGCCTATGGTGGCTGTGCCGGGCAGTGCCTGTTACTGGCGGAGAAAATTGAACTGGTGGAAAAGAAAAAGGTCAGTTTTTCCTGCCAGTTCAATGAATGGGCTATTTTTCAATATGAGCTAAACCAGCAACACATCGAATTTCAGGAACAATATACGGCTACAGGCGTACAGGTCGATGCTTTGTTGCAAGTCCATCAAATCGGGCCTTTGGCACTGAAAATTCAGGATATAAGCCGTGGCCGTGAACAACTCAAAATTGTAGAAGAGCCTGAACATGACTGAGCAAGACCCGTTATTAAAATATCGCGAACAGCACAAGCATCGTTTGAATTATATGCCTTGGCTGTACTGGTCATTAAAACCGAAAAATCGTGGTTGGGCTGAAGAGTGGCAAAAGCAATATCAAGCTTATTTAATGGAAATGGAAACCGTAGAAATTGGTGAAAACTGTTTCATTTCACCACTGGCCCATATTTTTGCCGAGCCGGGCCGGAAAATCACGATTGGAGACAATTCCTTTATTGCCGCAGACTGTACCTTGCATGGCCCTTTAGAGATTGGCAATGAAGTGGCCATTAACCATCATTGTATTCTTGATGGTGGACGTATGGGGATCAAGCTGCATGATCAGGTGCGTATGGCTGCATATTGTCATCTATATGCTTTCGATCACGGTATGCAACTTGCGCAGCCCATTTACCAGCAAGCGGTACGTTCTCAGGGCATCGAGATTGGGCAGGATGTGTGGCTGGGTGCGCATGTAGGCGTCAAAGATGGGATAAAGATTGATGCTCATGCTATTGTCGGCATGAATAGCATGGTCACAAAAAATGTTGAAAAAGCCACTATTGTCGCCGGTAATCCGGCAAGATTTATCCGACATCGTAATTAAAAAAATCCAATAAAATGAAGATGAATCGGGGTGTAAATTCGATTACATAAAAGCATGCAAAGTATGTAACAGATATGCTAAGTTAAAAATAACAATTAGACTTAAAGCCTGGATTGGCGAAAAGCGAGGCGAAAATGAAACGTGTAATCGCTTGTATTGATTCTTCTCCATGCGTAAACGCGGTTGCTGAAGCTGCGGCATGGGTTGCAAAGCAGACACAACGTGAACTGGTATTATTACAGGTTTTAGATTATTACCCTGCGAGTTATCATTTGGGTGAAATCAGTGGGGTAATTGGGTTTGAAAGTAATGCAATGTTACTCAAAGAACTGGCAGAACTTGAACAAAAACAAAGTGAGCTGGCACTCGATTACAGCAATAATCTTTTAAACCATATTTCTGAAATGATTCAGCAAAAGTATCAGCTCACCGCCTCACACCTGCAAGAAAAAGGGGATTTTTTAGAGCAAAGTTTTCATGTGCTGCAAGAAGATGATATTGCTGTTATTGGCCGGGTTGGAGAACGTTCTGCGGAACGAAACAAGCCGATAGGCAGTAATGTGGAAAATTTTATCCGTGGTGCAAAATGTACCATCATGACCGTGGGGGAACAGTTTAAGCCACCCACACGATTTATTTTTGCCTATGAATATTCACCGACCTGCGTTAATCTGATGAAACGTGTCGCGCAAAGTGATTTACTCAGATTATTGCAATGTCACCTGTTATATGTAGGTGATCATCCGGAACTTCTGAATGAGCCTTCACAGTATTTACGTGATGCCGGAATGGATGTGGTGACTGAATACCGTTATGGCGATGTCTCGGAAAATATACTGGAATACCAAAGCGAACACGGCATACAACTGATATTGCTCGGTGCATTTAGTCACAGTAAAATTCGCCAGTTCTTTTTGGGAAGCGTGGCAACCAGTATCTTCCGAAATTCAACCGTACCCTTACTGGTGGTGAAATAAGTTCATCCGCACTTGATCGGTGTGATGAATAATTATGCATAGTTATCCGCATAACTTGTGGATAACTATATGGACAGTATTTGTAAGTTATTAATAAAAAAATAGAAAAACAAAAAGACTGTTTTTTAACCTTTGTGTCATATTATTTCACTATGGCCAGGGCAAATCCATCATGGCCTTTGCTGCCAACTGTTTGTAATGCGGTACAGGAGAGAATTCGAGGATGGTCTTGCAAGGCTGCAAACATATCGCGAATGCCCTCAATACTTGGTTTGTGATTGTCCGGATTAATGATCTCACCAGCGCGAATGACGTTATCCAGCACAATAATGGTCCCTGAATGGGACAGGTTTAAGCTGAGTTCTAGATACTCTGCATAGCTTTGTTTGTCGGCATCAATAAACACAAAGTCAAAGGGCTCAAAATCGGCAGGTAATGCCTTTAATACGTCTGCAGCACGACCGACTTTAAGATCAATGGTCTGCGGAAGTTTGGCACGATCAATGTTTTCCTGACCCAAAGCCGCATGGGTATCACGACCTTCAATGGTCAGGATGTAGCCATCATCAGGCAGGGCACGAGCCAGCCACATGGTGCTGTAGGCAGCAAAAGTACCCAGTTCAAGCACGCGCTTGCATTTGTTCATCTGAATCAGCATTTGCAGCAGCATGCCCTGATTGGGCGCGACGGCGAGGTGATCTGGAAAACCTTTATCTTCAGTGTTTTTTAATGTCTGTAGCAGAATGGGGTCTTCTGGAATTAAATGTGCATCGATGTAAGCATCAATCTCTGTCCACATTTGTTGCATAGTCTGGTCACCTGTGTTGCGATGCATGCATTTTAAACCTTTCCATTCAGAGTGCAATTTATCGTTTTGATTTATTGAAAATAGGGCAATAAAAAAGAGATCAGCAAGATCTCTTTTTGTATCAGTGGATTATTTTAAAAATTACACATCGAGCTGTGACGTGACAGGTCGGGTCCCCAAGTGCGGTAACCTTGGGTATCAATATGGATTTGACCGGAAGCATATAGTCCAAGTCCCATATTCAGGCTTTGTCCATGCTGTGCCCAGAACTGGCATAATTTAAATTTGGTATTTTCAATAAAAGCATAATCTTGAGCTTGCGGAATTTCAGGTCCAATGCGGAAATCGATGGCCGAATTAAACAAGTGACGTGATGAACTGGCACCACCGGCACATTGGTTCAGAGGTAAATCACGATAAACTGAGGTCACTTCAAAGTCGGTAAGCACTTTGGCGGCAACCAGATATTTAAATACGCGCAAAGTCGCAATTTGATTATTCCACAATTCACGATTTGGAATCATGTATTGAGCCCGACCACATTTTTGCCAGTCGCGAGCAGAACGCATTAATTCGAAACTTGGAATAATATTGCCTACACCGTTACGTTCCAGAAAATTTTCATATTCACGCACGCGATGCAAATTATCACCCAACGCTACCCATGAATTATAAACATAAGGTACTGTTTTAGGTGGAATTGGGCGCTCAAGAATAATGCGTTCCTGAGGAATGAAGATCCGTTTTCCATCGGGTATTTGCCCTTGTTTCTGAGGAGATGTGGTACATCCAATCATGACAAGTGGGACTAGGCTTAAGCCCAGTAAGCCCTTTAAAACATGCTTCATTATAGAAATCAAATATTTATAAATACGAGCTATTTTAATCCAATTTGAAGGATAAAATTTGAAAATATTGCAATCAAATGTTTTTTTAAGTATAAAAAAAGATCAGCAAACGCTGATCTTTTTTGCAAGTCCAAGAACAGTCTTATTTTTCCAAATACTGTAACTTGTCGGCTTTACCGTTCCATTCTTCACGATCGGCAGGCTGTTCACCAATTTGAGTGATGTTTGGCCATTTTTGCGACAGTTCAGCATTCAGTTCAATAAAGACTTCCTGACCCTCAGGTAACTCATCTTCAGAGAAAATGGCATTTGCCGGACATTCTGGCTCGCATAATGCACAGTCAATACATTCATCTGGACTAATTACGAGGAAATTTGGACCTTCGTAGAAACAATCTACCGGACAAACTTCTACGCAGTCTTGGTATTTACATTTAATACAATTTTCAGTGACAACAAAGGTCATGGCGACAGCTACCTAAAAAATTTGGTTCTAATTACTCTTGCTGTATTTTAGGCAAAAATGCTGCTAAGTAACAATTGCTTTTATTGATATTTGTTATATATAGGGCTGTTAATTCTGATAAAAATTGAATATTTCATTAAATATATGTCATAAATGAAAAAGACTTCTATTTAGAAGTCTTTTTCTGAACCAGATTAGAATTAGCCTTCTAGGGCATCCTTTAATGCATAAATCTGTTGCAAGGCTTCGCGAGGAGAAAGATTATCCACATCCAGTGACCTTAACAGATTCAGGGCAGGAATCTCTTTTTCAATTTCTACCACACGCTCTATGATTTCAACGGCGGGTTCATCTATTGCGCTAAACAGGTCATTTTGTATGGCTTTATTCAGTTGTTGATGCTGATGTTGCTGCTTTTCCAAAATCTTTAACCGGTTTTGTGCCTCTTTAATCACGCTGGCAGGAATCCCGGCGAGTTTCGCTACCTGTAAGCCATGACTTTGACTGGCAGGGCCGTGCTGCACCTTGTGCAGCAGAATGAGATTGCCGTTCATTTCCTTGGCCGTAACATGATAGTTATCAATTCCCGATTCCTTGCCCAGTTCAGTGAGTTCAAAGTAATGGGTGGCAAACAGACACAGGCATTTAATCCGTTTGCTCAGGTCAATCACACAAGCCCAAGCCAAAGACAGGCCATCATAAGTACTGGTCCCACGTCCGACTTCATCCATCAGCACCAAAGACTGGCTGGTGGCATGATGCAGAATTTGTGAAGTTTCGGTCATTTCCACCATAAAGGTTGATTTGCCGGTTGATAGGTCATCTGCAGAACCGATACGGGTAAACACGCGATCAATCGGGCCTAACACTGCCGATCTGGCCGGAACATAGCAACCGCAATAGGCCAGTAAACTGATCAGCGCAGTTTGGCGCATAAAGGTTGATTTACCGCCCATATTGGGTCCGGTCACAATGGCCATACGGTGATTAAAGTCCAAAGTGGTATCGTTCGGCGTAAAAGCGGTTTTGCTTAAGGCTTCAACTACAGGATGTCGTCCTGCAACAATTTTAACCCCAATTTCAGGGCTGAATTCTGGACGGGACCAGTTGCGCAAACGGGCCTGATGGGCAAAATTGGCCAGCATGTCAATTTGTGCAATGGCACTGCTCATCATTTGTAAATTGCCGATGTCTTGACGTAATT
>DKLL01000007.1 GCA_002455755.1 Acinetobacter sp. UBA6641 | reverse complement strand
GATATGCAAATCTGGTTTTGGATCCGCAGGCCAAAACACTTATTCAAGAAGGGAAGACTGTAAATTTAACTGCCAAGGAATTTCAGATTTTGCATAAGCTGATGCAAAAACCTGAGCATGTGATTACCCGTGAGCAGCTGGAAGAATTACTCTATGCCTGGGGTGACGAAATAGAAAGTAATGCCATAGAAGTGTTTATCTATCAGCTACGTAAAAAAATTGGCAGTCAATATATCAAAACCCTTCGTGGTTTGGGCTATCGCATGAGTCAGGATTAATATGTCATCCAGCATTTCTCTTCAAACACAGTTAATCAAGACATCATTATTCAGTTCAATGCTGGCCGGGATATTGGCTCTGCTACTTTTTACAGGGATTTCGCTGTACCAGACCATGCAGCTACAAGACCAGATCATGGATGAAATTGCAGATATGCTGTTGATTCCGGATGTAACCACGAGTTCAGGACAACAGGTCGATGAACTCAGTGATGAATTTGATATTCAATACCAGCTAAAAGATCAGCAACAGGTGCTGAGCGAATCGAATAATTTTCATTTGGCTCAGACATCTTCAAAGCTTGAAAATCATTCAGCTCAAGGTTATGACTTGATTTGGCAGGATCGGCAATTGTGGCGGGTTTACAGCACTGAAGAGNNCGTATCTACAACGCTGAAGATGCTGAACTGAATATGTCGGTACTGGTATTGCAGCCGATAGGAGAACGCTTTAAGGATCTGGCTCAAAATGTCATGGTCTATGGCCTGATTTTAATCTTGCTCTGGTTAGTTCAGTGGCTGATTTTACATTTCGCCGTGCAACGTCAATTTACAGTGATTCAACAATTGTCTAAAAACATTGCAGAAAAAAATGCCGATGATCTAAGTCCGATCCAGCAGCAGGTTCCCGAGTTCAAAGAATTACAACCCATGGTCGTACAGCTGAACCGGTTATTGCAGCGACTGGAACAATCCTTGATGGCAGAGCAGCGTTTTACCGCAGATGCCTCGCATGAGTTACGTTCACCTCTCTCCGCCATCCAGATGCGTTTACAGGTGTTAAAACGTAAATATCCGGATTTGGCGCAGGAGCTGATCAGCATTCAAAATGAGGTCAATCGCGGAACGCAGGTATTAGAAAACCTACTTTTATTGGCAAGACTGGATCCGACCAATACCAGTCAATTGTCCCAGTCGGAAATTGATTTACATCTTGTAATGAGAGATGTCCTGCAAGCCTTACAGCCCTTTGCCGTAGATAAAAATATTCAGATCCAGACTCAGCTTCTACCTCAGCTGTATATCAAGGGCAATGAAAAGCTGATCTTTAGTTGTATTCGAAATCTGATTGATAATGCCATTCGTTATGCGGGGCAAAATGGTCATGTATTTATTGAGATGCAACAAAAGCAGCAACATATCAGCATGACTATTGAGGATGATGGACAAGGCGTGACAGATGAGGTTCTAGAACGTTTAGGTGAGCGTTTTTATCGTGCATTGGGAACCAGAACACAAGGTTCAGGCCTGGGACTGTCAATTTGTAAAAAGATTATTGAATTACATGCAGCGGAAATTTATTTTTCTAAATCAGCACATGGCGGGTTAAAAGTGGAGCTGCAATTTCCATTGCATATCCAGCGTTAAAAAGCAGCATGTTTGCGCGCATACTGCTTGTTTCCACGTTTATTATTGTTGGGTGAATTATTTTTATTTGGTCAGAATAAGACGATTGTTACGGGTTAAACGTAAACGATATTCTTCTCCGGCATGCATAATCCGAATTTCTCGACCTAAAGAAAACAGGTTATTCGAGTGCAACATCGGTAGTGAGTGAGCTGTGTCATTATTACGGGTAAACAAGCTAAATGGTGCGTTCATTCCTTCGACTCCGTGGTATGTATTGAATTATTAAATGATAATCATTATCGAATAAGACTGTCAATCGATTATTTAAGGTTTTATAAAAAACTTAAATTTGATTACACTTTGTAATATTTTCATGCTGAGGAACAGGCAATGTCTAAACCCATAATTCATGTTGCCATTGCAATTTTATTGCATCAAAACAAAGTGCTGGTTGGCTGGCGTGAAGCAAAACAGCATCAGGGCAATACACATGAATTTCCGGGAGGAAAAGTTGAAGAAGGGGAAAGTCCTTTAGAAGCCTGTCGCCGTGAAATTTATGAAGAAGTCGGCATCGGTCTGCATGACTGGCTTGCGTTTGATGTGATTGCTCATGAATATGAAGATGTGATTGTAAAGTTGCACGTATTTCATGCCACCGTACCGACTGCTTTATTGAATGAGATTCAACAGCCCTGGAACTGGTATAGCCGTGAAGAATTATTGAATCTCAATTTTCCTAAAGCCAATCTGGCTATGATTCAGCGCCTTTATTGGCCTCATCAAATTAAAATTTCAGATCAGCTAGAAACATTAACGCAGTTGCGACAAGACCAGTTGCTGTATTGGCGCGTTGAGGGTACAACAGCACAAGTTATTGAAATTTCAGAATTAAGTGTTGAAAAGTTATCCGGAATGATTGTAAATACTGATCTATACCAGCAATTAAATTCAATTCAACAACAAGCCATTTCAGCCATTCATTTGCAACAGTCACAACTTATGGCTTTAAAGCGGGGGAATTTACAGGTCGGTAAACGTTATATTGCGGCATGTCATGATCTGGCGTCAATGCAACACGCGCAATACATAGGGTGCGATGCAATCTTGTTGAGTCCAGTATTGCCTACAGCAACCCATCCAGAGGTGATGGCATTGGGATGGGAGCAGTTCAAAAACTGGGTTTCACAAGTGGATTTGCCGGTTTTTGCCTTGGGGGGTATGCAAGCCGGTGACCTTGTGGGCGCTAAAGAGCAAGGTGCTTATGGCATTGCCGGGATGCGCTTTTTATAAAAAATGAGGAGGATATATTAGATTTCTTTCATAAATCAAAAAATATTCAATATTAGATTTTTAAAATCAGCGCTGCCTTATATTTAATTGATTCTATTTTTTATACCTTTGAGTAGGCAATCCTTCTACTTTTAAAAGGCCAAAATGAGGATCTCANNTCCATGCCACACTCATGAATTCCCTACTGACTAAAATCTATCTTTAATTTTAGCTTCAGGGACGAATTTTAGTAATAGAAAAGTGATTTATGAAAGAAGTCTATTGAGACTAGCAGTTTCAATATATCCTCAAGCTTATAAGCCTCGCAGGGCTTTTTGCGCTTGTTGAATGGTTCTTTGATCTTTTCGCTGCTGTGCAGCTTTTAAAATGACCTGCCAAAGTTGTTTTTTCATGGCATTGGTTTGTGCATAGCTGAGCCCGCGTTTCGCCAGGGCTTCAGCATTTGCAGGCTGATTCTTTTTATTGGCAATCAGGGCCAGATACAAAAAAGTTTCAGCGGATTGCGGTGCCAGACGCTGCGCCTGAAGTGCAGCGGCTTCGGCTTCATTCCATTGACCTTGCTTATAGGCGAGTTGGGTTTTTTGCATGAGTTTTTGAAATGCCGGAAGCTGGCGACCATCTTCAAACTGCTGTTTGCGCTGTTGAGCAGGAACGATCACCTGCATCTTTTTACGTTGGATTTCTTCACGTTCATAAGGTGTGATGATCACCCCTGAAGGCGTTTTAACGTCCGGCTTTTCTGCCTGGGCAGGCTTCGGCGGCTGTTTGCTTTCGGGAGCAGGCAGGCTTTGACAGCCCGCAAACCCAATCAAACTCAAAGCGATTAATCCATATTTATGCCGTTTAAATTGCCCACTCATGCTCAACTTTCACCCTTAATTGTCATAACTACCACTTGAAATGATCCGATTATCAGAACCATTGTTTTGCGTTTCAGTGTCACTTTCACGAATATAGTTTCCAATACTATCGTTTTGATCAGCAGGTGCCTGATTGTTTTCAGTATCGGGATTGTAAGCAGGCTCTACCTGATAACTCGGTAGACCACATACAGTGGCCTGTCGTGGCATATTACTGCGTAGCAATGGAATGTACATGGCACCTTCACACCCTTGCGCAGATAAATATCCACTAGAACGGTCAATCCATTGCCACTGCACATTTTCGGTTTGACGCAAGTTCACCGGTTTTTGCCGCAACTGTTTCATCACGTTAATCCAGACGGGAAGTGCGCCCGAAGAACCGGTTAAGCCAGTGACCTTGTTATTGTCCAGACCGAGCCAGACTACACTGACATAATTACCTGAATAACCTGCAAACCACGAGTCACGGGTATCATTGGTGGTCCCAGATTTACCTGCCAGCTTTAAATCTGCAGGGAAAGCGCTATAAGCTGCACGCCCAGTACCGGAGCTCATGACCTGTTGCAGACCATAATTCAGAATATAAGCTGCAGAAGGATCAATTGTGCTTTGCACCGTTAAACCGTAACGGTCCAGCAGGCGTCCGTTGGAATCCACCACCGAGCGAATAGACCGGATTGGATATTTGAAACCGCCAGTTGCAAAATTGCCGTAAATACTCATCACTTCCATCGGTGACATATCAATCGCACCAAGGAAAATCGATGGATAGCTTGGAATATTTGAAGTCACGCCAAACTTTTTCAGGTGATTGCTAAACGTCGAAATGCCAAATTCCTGACCTAAACGTACAGCGGCAAGATTATAGGAGTTCGCCAGTGCTTCGGACATTGGAACAATGCCATGTTCACCACCACTGTAATTTTTAGGCGTCCAGTTTTTACCTTCGCTATAAACGTTTAATGCACTGTCTTCAACGGGAGTTGCCCAGTTATAACGTCCAGATTCAATCGCACTTAAATAAATCACCGGCTTAAGCAAGGAACCAACCTGACGTTTTGCATCCAGTGCACGGTTAAATCCGGTAAAATCCTGAGTAGAACCTAAAGCTGCAACCAGTTCACCATTTTCAGGATGAGAGATCAGAACAGCGCCTTGCAAATCTTTTAAACGTTTGGGATTGGCATTGGCCAGACTGGAAACTGAAGCTTTAAATGCTTCCTGAACTTTGGTTTGGACAATCGGATCCAGTGTGGTAAAGATTTTTAAACCTTGATTGGTTAAATCGCCTTCCTGATATTCGGTGCGTAGCTGTCGACGTACAATATCCATGAAATCAGGGAATCGGGCAGGTCCCAAAGTGGGTTTTGCAATTACATTGAGTGGTCGTGCAACTTCTTTTTCAAACTGCTCCTGAGTCAGATAGCCCATCACCAGCATATTGTTTAACACGATATCGCGGCGTTTTTTGGCACCTTCAGGATTTTTCCACGGATTAAATAGCGAAGGCCCTTGTACCAGACCGACTAAATAAGCCTGCTGGGCAATGTTCAGTTCGCGTAGCGGCAAGCCGAAATAAAACTGTGAAGCCAGACCATAGCCATTAATTGAATAATTGCCATTTTGCCCCAGATTCACTTCATTTAAATACGCTTCCAGAATTTCATCTTTGTCATAATGAAGCTCGATCAGCATGGCCATCAGGGCTTCATTGACTTTACGTTTTAAGGTTCTTTCCGGACTTAAATAGAAATTCTTGACCAGCTGCTGGGTCAGGGTAGAACCGCCCTGACGTTTGCCACCGGTGATATTGCTGACTACAGCACGCGCTGTGCCTCGTAACGATATACCATGGTGATGGTAAAAGTTACGGTCTTCAGTTGAGATCAGGGCTTCAATGAGCGGTTTTGGGACACTATTGAGCTTAATCAGCACGCGGTCTTCATTATGTTGCGGATAAATCCCGCCAATCAGTAAAGGCTCTAAACGTGCAATGCCGGTAGAAGACGGTTTAGTTGCACTGACTTCACCAATCTGATTGTCACTAAAAGTGACTTTTAATACCTGCTCGGGTTCAACGCTGTCACCAAAGTCGAAGCCGCGGGTATGTACATACAGGGCATCACCGGAAGTGACATAACTGCCAGAATGGGCATAACTATCAGAATTCTTATAGCCCAGAAGTTTGAGTTCTTGAGTGAAGTCCGTCTGGTTGACGGGTGCATTGGTATAAATTTCCAAAGGACGGGCAAAAACTTTTGCCGGAATATCCCAGCGCTGTCCTTCAAACTTATTACGTACAATATTGTCCATCCGGATTAAATAGACACTAAAAACTAAGAAGACGCCAATGACTAATATTGAAAAAATAAGAGCCAGTAAACCGATGCCGCGTTCAGACTTCATCAATGATTATAAGATCCAAATAAATTGTGCTAATCATGCGAAGCTTTTCATTTTTTTGCAATAATTAATCTGTGAATGAAGAGAAAATATACCAATAAGCTGTACAAGATATTTGTAATGAGTCTTTGATTTTATGAAAGATATTATTTCCAGTATGAAAACCGTATTTGCAAATAATATGTGCATATTAAAGCAAGTCCCCAATGTTAAGCATCTAAGTAATTCCAATAAAAGCAATTTTGTAAATCGGGTGACTTTTACTATAAAAAACCATGCTGATTTTAGTCGTGCCAGCAGATCCAGTAAAGTGATCTGAAGAGCGGACAAAAATCTGGCTGAGTTATTGAATTCACTGGATGGTCAGTGCAATCTGAACTTAAAGTTTTTTAAAATGAACAGGGTTAATGCTATGATAGGCAGGAATCGTAGCGGAGCGATGACCCAGGTGCAAATTTCACATAAAACTTTTCGGAACATTGGATTAATAGGCCGTCCAGATAAATCCTCCGTCGTGGAAACTTTAAGTCTTATTCATGACCATCTTTTAAGTTTAGGTTTACATCCGGTTTTTGATTCGGAAACAGCAGCGCTAGTCCCGTATAGCAACACACAACTNNGTTTGATTCGGAAACAGCAGCTTTAGTTCCTTATAGCAATACTCAAACGGTAAGCCGCAATTTATTGGGTGAAGTGGTTGATCTGGTGATTGTGGTGGGCGGTGATGGCTCTTTATTGCATGCAGCACGTGCCCTGGTGAGACACAATACCCCTGTTATTGGGGTAAACCGTGGCCGTTTGGGCTTTTTAACCGATATCAAGCCGACCGAGGTTATTTTTAAGCTGGATCAGGTGCTCAAAGGTGAGTTTCAGCTCGATCGTCGTTTCTTGCTGGAAATGGAAATCCGTTCTAAGGGCGAAAGTATTTATGATGCCATTGCATTGAATGATGTGGTTTTACATTCGGGCAAGTCGGTGCATATGATTGACTTTGAACTGAATATTGATGGCCAGTATGTCTATCGTCAGCATAGTGACGGTTTGATTGTTTCGACACCTACAGGCTCTACCGCTTATGCGCTCTCTGGTGGTGGACCGATTATCCATCCAAGTATGGATGCCATTTCTTTGGTGCCGATGCATCCGCATACCTTGTCTTCCCGTCCAATTGTGGTCGGTGGGCATAGTGAAATTAAAATTATCATTCGTGAAAACCGTGTGTTGCCAATGGTCAGTGCCGATGGTCAACACAGTGTTTCACTCAGTGTTGGGGATAGTTTGCATATCCGCAAACATCCATTTAAATTGAATCTCCTTCATCCACCCGGTTATGATTTTTATATTGCCTGTCGTACCAAGCTGGGCTGGAACCAAGATTTTGACTCTTTACAACAGCAGGATTAAATGATGAATATTGAACAAATGCTGGCCGTACTCGATCCTGAAATTGTTGCGCGTCTAAAGACAGCAGTGGAAATTGGTAAATGGCCAAATGGCGTAGCACTGACCACAGAGCAGCGTCAAACCTGTATGCAGGCGGTTTATGCCTGGGAAATGAAAAACTTGCCTGAAACTGAGCGTAGTGGCTATATTGACCGCGGTACCAAAAAAGAAGATGAACACTGCGATTCACATGATCCAAAGCAGGATGAAGAATTCAAACCGATTCGTTTTGTTTAAATATTTATTTATAGATAAAAAAGACACTGCGGTGTCTTTTTTATTGATTCCTAGCTTAAATTAAAGCACATCACGGCCACACAAAGTTTCAAGCCTTCAGGAGACTTTGTGTAGGCAGGATTTTTACTTTTGACAGGGCAAAAGTAACAAAACCCTTTGCAGAAATAATGGCACATCCTATGCCATATTTCTGCGGCAGCATCCATGCTGCCTATCGTGTATCAGATGTTGTATTTAACTTTTTGGATTGAGTTTAGCGATTCATCGACTTGAGTGCAGCACGAATAATGTCACTGGCTTCAGTAAAGTCAGCTTTGACGGCATTAATCAGTTTTTGTGCCTCTAAAGGTTTATAACCTAATGACTGTAACGCTGCTTCCGCTTCTGCCACAGCAGAATTGCCGCTAAACTGGATTTGCTCTACGGTAGAGTTACTTGGTGTCATACCGGCCGACATGGCTTTAAAACGATCGCGCAGTTCAATCATCAAGCGTTCAGCGGTTTTTTTGCCTACACCCGGTACTTTGACCAAGGTATTCACATCTTCATGTTCAACCGTATGAATCAGCATTTCTACACTTAAGGTCGACAGAATACCCAGTGCCATTTTAGGACCCACGCCGTTGACTTTCAGCAGGGTGCGGAAGATGGTTTTTTCCTGTGCATTCAAGAAGCCATACAGAAGCTGGGCATCTTCACGAACGGCGAGATGCGTCCATAAGGTGACTTTCTGGCCTTTTTGTAACTGGCAAAATGTTGAAAGCGGGGTATCAATTTCATAGCCCACGCCATTTACATTTAATAATACTGTCGGTGCTTCTAGAGCCAACACCTCGCCAATAAGACATCCAATCATGTTGATTTATTCACTTATCTATCGTTGCTTGCATAGTAGAGAGCATTTGTCATAAAGGCAAAATGCTCGGACATAATTGTTTAAATTTAGCAGAAATTCCAGTCAGAATGACTGCAACATCTTTACATCAAGCCGGCTTTATTGCCCTGTAACTCTTGCGACAGGTTATAGGCCTGATGGTCTGAGAATTTCGAAATAATATCCAGCACCTGCATAATATTTTCATAGTGGTTGCTTTGAAAATTGACTCCGGCACGTTGCAGCATGGACATTAAACGCTGTTCTTTAAAGCTCAAAGTCTTATGTGGTGTGGTCAGGGGGATAAAGGCATCCAGAATGTTTTGCAGACTTTGATGCGCGATAATTTCCAGACCGGCTTTTTGCGGATGTTCGAAAATCTTGTCACGTGCCAGGTTTTTTGCCCGTTCAATGCCGCGTTCAATATCTTCAGAACAATATTGCAACAAGCTGCCTTTCAGTTGTCCCGACAAAATTTCATAGTGATGTCTGGCAAATGCCGTGGTGACTTCATCGACCAGCCGTTTCATCACCCGACCACGTAAAGCAGCAATTTTTTGCGGCCAGGTCGTGGTTGGTATAGACAGTTCTTCCGGTCTGCCATAATCTGCAATCAGGTCAAGGAAAATCGGTTCCACTTCTTCATAGGACAGCATATTTAAAATAATGCCATCTTCCAGATCAATCAGTGCATAACAGATGTCATCGGCGGCTTCGAGTAAATAGGTCAGGGGATGACGGCAATACTGATATTCACCGAGCTGAATTAAACCGAGCTGTTCTGCAATTTGTTTGAGAGTCTCTTTTTCAGACTGATAACAGCCAAATTTTGCCCGCTGATTGGCCGGACGACTCCCTTGCGAAGCAATGGTTTTAGACAGCCATGGATACTTTAAATAAGCGCCTAAGGTGGCATAGGTCAGACGCATACCGCCATCATTCGGATGATAGTCGATTTTGGTGAGTAAACGTAAACCTTGGGCATTACCTTCAAACTGGCGTACATCGGCCTGCTCTTGCGCTGTCAATTTTTCCAGAAAATTGCCATGTGAGGCATCATCAAACCATTCGCGAATGGCATATTCACCGGCATGTCCAAAAGGTGGATTGCCAATATCATGTGCCAGGCAGGCGGCCTGAATAATAGCACCGACATCGGCGGGGGAAATCCAGACCGGCAGTTGGTCTTTAATTTTTTCCGTTGCCAGCATGCCCAGTGAACGGCCAATACACGATACTTCCAGTGAATGGGTCAAGCGTGTGTGAATACCATCATGTTGGGTCAGCGGATGCACCTGGGTTTTACGGTTGAGCTGGCGGAAACTTTGCGAGAAAATAATCCGGTCATAATCTTTATGAAATGGGCTACGAGCCAACTCTGTACTGCTTTTTTTACTGCCTAAACGAACTGCAGAAAGCAGTTCTAACCAACGCATTTGTTCCATTTATCATTATTCAGTGATGACCTGAAATCATCATGCCAAAAAAAAGTCCCATCGACTAGAGCAGGGCGACATGATTTGTCTTTCTAATAAAGCGCTGAAGAAGGCATAAAGGTTTGTAAATGTCACTCTTGGTTTCATAAATCAAAAAATATTCAAGATTAGATTTTTTAAATTAACATGGCCTGATTTGATTGTTACGATTTTGATACCTTTGCGTAGGCAATATTGCTATTTTTGAAAGGTCAAAATGAGGATCTCAAAATGTATTTTGAGTCCGCAAGAAAAACCTTTTGTTCCCCATACACGACAAGGATGTCGTGATGGGAAGCGTGTGGCATCCATGCCACACTCATGAATCCACTCCCTGCTAAAATCTATTTTTTCTTTTGACTTTACGAACAGCTTATAGTTATTGAAAAATGATTTATGAAACAATGCTAAGACATCAAAGATGAAAAAATGCAGAATTATGTAACCCTGGTTAAAAGATACGGAATGGAGCATAAGCTTCAGTATTGCAATAATATTTAGAAACAAGATAGTGAACGCTCAAATTGTCACAAGATTCAAAATTTTTATATGACAATTAAAGTATTCCTGAGTATTCTTTAATGAATACATGACACATTCGTGAATTTCTATCTAGCTGATTTTGCCAATACACAGTAGAATATGCGCTCTCTCTAAGTCACATTGGCGGTATGGTCCAAAAGACCTGCCCGTGGAGCCAAAATCAGCATGTTTATCGTGGCCGGTGCACCAGCACACTCTTCTTTTAAGAAAACTCAACTCTTAAACCGTCTCGCGTCAATGAGTTCTGTTCAATCAATTGAAAGTCAATGGATTTATCTGTTTGATCAAGCGCTCAACGAGCAGCAGCATCAATCTGCATTACAACTATTAAATGATGGTGCTTCTTTTGAAGTTCGTCAGGCAGCAAGTGATGAAATTCAGATTCTTGTAACGCCACGTTTAGGCACGATTTCGCCGTG
>DKLL01000238.1:10788-12452 GCA_002455755.1 Acinetobacter sp. UBA6641 | reverse complement strand
GCGTTTACCCGTAGACCCAAAACAGGAAAAACCGTTCTCTGCGGTTAAAAAATATATTGATGCCGCCAATCATCCAGTGCTGTTGGTGGCCGAAAGTGCGGGGCGCCGTGAAACCTTAAAAGATGCGCTGCGTCCAGCTTTGGGTGATATTCCCAATGTAGAGGATTTTGCAGATTTCAGAAAATCATTGCATGCCATCGCGATTACCAGCGCGCCTCTTGATCGTGGTCTGGTGATTCCGAATCAGCTCACGGTGATTTCTGAAAATCAGCTTTATGAACATCGTGTTGTCCAGCGTCGTCGTAAACGCCAGCAGGAAGTTTCTGAAGAGTTCCTGATCCGCAGTTTAACTGAACTGAGTATTGGTGCACCTGTGGTGCATATCGATTATGGTGTGGGACGTTATGCGGGTCTGGTCACTTTAAGTATTGATGATCAAGATCATGAGTTTTTACAGCTGGATTATGCCGATGCTGCCAAGGTATATGTTCCGGTCACCAATTTACACTTAATCAGCCGTTATAGCGGCGGCGATCCTGATTTGGCGCCTTTACATAAATTAGGTACTGATGCCTGGAATAAAGCCAAGCGTAAAGCCCTGGAGCAGATTCACGACGTTGCTGCCGAGTTGTTACATATTCAGGCACGTCGCCAGTCTAAACCAGGATTTAGCTTTGAGCTGGAACAAAGTCCTTATATGCAGTTTGCCAGCGGCTTTGCTTATGAAGAAACACTAGATCAGGCCAATGCCATTGAAGCGACCTTGCACGATATGCAACTGGCTAAACCGATGGATCGTCTGGTCTGTGGTGATGTCGGATTTGGCAAGACTGAAGTGGCAATGCGGGCCGCATTCTTAGCAGTACAAAACAATAAACAAGTGGCAGTGCTGGTTCCGACAACTTTGCTGGCACAGCAACATTATGAATCGTTTAAAGACCGTTTTGCCGATTGGCCGATTCGTATCGAAGTGCTTTCCCGTTTTGGTTCAAGCAAGTCGCATACGAAGACTATTGAAGACCTGGCAGAAGGTAAAGTCGATATTGTGATTGGTACGCACAAAATTTTGCAGGAAAATGTCCAGTTTAAAAATCTGGGATTGATGATTGTCGATGAAGAACACCGCTTTGGCGTACGCGATAAAGAACGTATTAAAGCCATGCGTGCTGATGTCGACATGCTGACCCTGACCGCAACCCCGATTCCGCGTACTTTAAATATGGCGTTTAGCGGGATGCGTGATTTATCCATTATTGCTACACCGCCAGCTCGCCGTCTGGCCGTGAAAACCTTTGTACAGGAACAAACGGACGAATCGATTAAAGAAGCGATTTTGCGTGAGTTACTGCGTGGTGGGCAGGTTTATTTCCTGCATAATGAAGTGGATACCATTGAACGTACCGCTGAAAATATTCGTAAGCTGGTGCTTGAAGCCCGCGTTGCCGTGGCACATGGACAAATGCGGGAACGTGAACTGGAACAGATCATGCAGCAGTTCTATCATAAAGAATACAATGTGCTGGTCTGTTCAACCATTATTGAAACCGGGATTGACGTGCCGAATGCCAATACCATCCTGATTGAGCGTGCAGACAAGTTAGGTCTGGCTCAGTTACATCAATTGCGTGGTCGTGTGGGACGTTCGCACCATCAGGCCTATGCCT
>DKLL01000238.1:0-10758 GCA_002455755.1 Acinetobacter sp. UBA6641 | reverse complement strand
AATCTGCATATGCCGGCCCTGATTCCCGATGAGTATTTGGGAGATGTGCATCAGCGCCTATTGTTCTATAAACGCATCAGTAATACCGATACCCAGGAAAAACTCGATAATATCCGTATGGAGCTGATTGACCGCTTTGGTGTACCGCCGCAGCCAGTGAAGCAGTTATTCGCTGTGCATCAGATTCGTTTGAAAGCAGAGCAGCTGGGCATTACCAAAATTGATATCAGTGCTAATGGTGGTCATATTGAATTTTCACCAGAAACACCAGTACAAGCCATCAGTATTATCCAGATGATGCAAAAACATCCGACCTTCTTCCGTATGGATGGCGGGCAACGCCTGAAAGTTATGGTCATGCTGGAAGATTATCAAAAACGTATCCAGTTTATTGTCGATTTACTGGATAGTTTATTGAAAGAAATTCATTAATTTGAACAGGAGTGCATAATATTTATGCACTCTTAATGCAATTTGCGACTATTTTAAAAATTACTGCGAAGAACTGCTTGATTTTTTAAAGAAATTTATTAAATTCGTGCATGTTCACCTATTCAATGGAAATAGTGGCTTATTTGTAATGAAACACATTGCATAGAATATTCACGTCCCATTGTATGTGATAGTATTAGCCATCATTCTAATTTTGCATAATTTATAAAGATATGTTTAGTTTGCATCCACAACTTGCTCAAGATACTTTTTTTGTAGGCGACTTTCCACTGTCAACATGTCGTTTAATGAATGATATGCAATTTCCGTGGCTCATATTAATTCCGCGTGTTCCTGGCATAAGCGAATTGTATGAATTAAGTCAGGCTGACCAGGAACAATTCCTGCGTGAATCTAGCTGGTTATCGAGTCAGCTTGCACGTGTATTCCGTGCAGACAAAATGAATGTTGCAGCATTAGGCAACATGGTTCCACAACTGCATTTTCATCATGTCGTGCGTTATCAAAATGACGTGGCTTGGCCAAAACCGGTTTGGGGTACACCAGCGGTTCCTTATACCAATGAAGTTCTTGCACATATGCGTCAAACCTTGATGCTCGCTTTACGCGGTCAAGGTGATATGCCATTTGACTGGCGTATGGATTAATTACTGGTCATCGAAAGCTATACTGGAATATATGGCGTAAAAACTCGGATCAGGAGGAATTGAGTGTCATTAGACGACTGGATTAGAAAAGAGCCCAGACAGTTTGAATATTTTCATCGTTTGATGGGGTATATCATGTTGTCTTTGCTGATTATTGTCTATCATTACACAGCATCTGACACTCAATTTCAGATTTATATTCCATTTTTTCTGCTGTTTATCTTACTGATTACGCCCAAGTTATCGACCTGGCTACAGTATCGCTACAATACCAATATTAAACGTAATGTCTTATTTGTGATTGATATTGTAGTGATTTCAGTCATTCTATCGGGCATTCACTTAAATCTGGTCCTGACTTTTATTTCCCTGTTTGCGCTTTTATATACTGCAATCAGTAATAAAATTTCCTTTTTAATCGTGTCCCTGGCAAGTCTGATTGGTATTGCCGTTTTTTATCTGTGCAATATTTTTGTCTTTGGCTTTGGTGAGTATTTTGAGCAAACCACAGGTGAATTAACTGTTCTGGGTTTTATCTGCTTAATTACTTATTTTGGGGTCGGTAGTTTTTACCAGCGCAGCCAGATTCAGCATATCAGTAATCGTCGAACATATTATTACGATCAAATGAATCGTTATATGGAGTTCGCGAATCAGCTGAGCCGCTATGCACCTGTGCAATTGTGGCAGTCGATCATGAAAGGTGAATCGGAAGCCAAAATTGAATACAAACGTAAGAAAATGACCATTTTCTTTTCAGATATTCAAGGTTTTACTGAACTTTCAGAAACGCTTATTCCAGATGATTTAGCCTTCCTGCTGAATGACTATTTAAGTCATATGACTGAAATTGCCAAGCAGTATGAAGCGACTGTCGACAAGTTTATGGGGGATGCTATCCTGATTTTCTTTGGCGATCCGATCTCGCAAGGTGTTGAACAAGATGCAAAAACTTGTCTGGACATGGCGATTGACATGCGCCAGCAAATGAAACTGCTCCGTGAGCGCTGGATCANNGCTGCTGCGTGAACGCTGGATTAAAATGGGATATCCGGCCCTACATATCCGTATGGGGATCAGTACCGGATATTGTCACGTAGGAAACTATGGCGCGGCACATCGTATGGCTTATACCATTGTCGGGCGGGATGCCAATCTGGCAGCACGTTTACAAAGTGCAGCGGCAGTCGATGAAATCCTGATTTCAGACGAAACTTATAATTTAATTAAAAACGATTATTTATGTGCACCTAAGGCACCGATTACGCTTAAAGGGATTCAGGGGCCGGTAAAAACCTGGCAAGTCATGGAGAAATATACTTCGCGTAAGTCGGATTATCAGCGCTGGTTTGATTATGAGTACAAGGGTTTCCATTTATTGCTGAATCTGGATGAAGTTCAAAACTATGAATATCCAGAGTTGATTCAAGTGCTGGAGAAGATGATCAAGCGTATTGAAAAACAGCAAAAAATGACCAATTCAGAAGGTATAGTCCGGCTAAATCTGGAAGATGTAGTTGAAGATGAGAAAGACGAGCAGTATCACTAAAAACGTAATTTAGATGCAGTCTAAAGATGAAAAAACCACGCAATTGCGTGGTTTNNATTTATGGTTTAAAATCTTAATGATTTTCTGAAGCATGGTTAATGGTATATTTTGGAATTTCCACTTCTAGATCTTCATCCACGATTTTTACCTGGCATGAAAGACGTGAATCCGGTTCCAAGCCCCAGGCACGATCCAGTAAATCTGCTTCAATATCAGACATTTCTTCAAGGCTGTCAAAACCTTTTCGAACCACGACATGGCCCGTGGTACATGCGCAGGACATATCGCATGCATGTTCAATCTTAATGCCATTTTTTAACAGGCTTTCGCACAGGTTGGCATTCTGTTCGACTTCAAACTCGGCACCATTCGGGCAAATTTGCGCATGTGGAAGAACTTTAATACGTGGCATAATTTTTTCCTGTTTAGTTGTCCGAGTTTGACCAGTCATCAAGTTTAGTGCCTTTCAGGGCTGCATCAATATGTTGATTCATACGTGCAGCAGCAAAAGCATCACTGTGTATTTTAAGCTGTTCTATAGCCTGTTCAATCGCTTTGATATCGGTAGTTTCGAGTTGAGCCTCAAGTTGAGCCTTGGCTTGATTCAATGAGGCTAACTGTTCAGCAGTTAATAGCTGAGCATCCACTTTCAGGGCTTGTTCTAGTGCTTCCAGTTCACGTTTTGCTTCAACTTTGGTTTCCTGCAAATGACGAAGGTTCTTATCTTCTTCGGCATATTTGAAACCGTCAATCAGTAAACGTTCGGTATCGGCATCGGATAAACCATAAGAAGGTTTAATGTCGATTTGCGCATGTACACCAGACGTGGTCTCTTTAGCCGAAACAGTCAACAAGCCATCGGCATCAACCTGGAAAGTGACTTCAATACGTGCCTGACCAGCCGTCATTGGCGGAATGCCATGCAAGACAAAGCGACCCAAGCTACGGCAATGTTCCACCAGATCACGTTCACCTTGTACCACATGAATCAGCATGGCGGTCTGGCCATCCTGATAGGTGGTAAATTCCTGGCGACGCGCGACTGGAATGGCAGTGTTGCGTGAGATTAAACGTTCAACCAAGCCACCCATAGTTTCCAGACCAAGAGACAGCGGAGTAACGTCCAATAACAAAGAACCATCTTTGGAATTGCCAATCAGTTGATTCGCTGTAATTGATGCACCAATCGCAACCACTTCATCCGGATTAATTGTGCATAGCGGTTCCTGATTGAAGACTTCACGAACCGCTTTTTGCACCGCATAAGAGCGGGTAGACCCGCCCACAAGCACGACATTTTTAATGTCGTCTAGCCCAAGTTTTGCATCACGCATCACACGTTTACATACGCTGATGGTTTTATCCAAAGCCACTTTAATGATATCTTCAAATGTAGCACGGTCTAAAGTCAAAACCTGATCTAAAACTTTCAGTTCAACTGAGTCGGCATCTGACAAGGCTTCTTTGGCTTTACGTGCAGAAACAATAAAATGTGCATATTCGGCATCATCTAAAGTTTCAATATTCAGTTGTTTTTTAGCCCATTTCACAATCAGGCGATCCAGGTCATCACCACCTAAAGCAGTATGTCCGCCAGTCGCCAAAACTTCAAAAACACCTTGNNAAAGTACCACCACCCAAGTCATAGATCACATAGTTTTGATCGTGAGCGAGGTTGGTTTCCTGATCCAGACCATAAGCCACAGCCGCGTCAGTGGGTTCATTGAGCAGACGTAAAACATTCAGACCCGCGAGTTGTGCAGCATCCCGTGTTGCCTGACGTTGTGCCTCATCAAAATAGGCCGGAACCGTAATCACGGCACCATTCACTTCATTTTTTAAGCTTTCTTCTGCACGGTCTTTCAGCTGTTTTAAAATTTCAGCTGAAATCTCCACGGGTGTTTTACGGCCTTGTGCAGTTTCAAAAGCAGGCATCTGGTTGTCTTCACCCACTAACACGTAAGGGTGCTGGAATTTAATGTCTGCTTTGGAGCGACCCATAAAACGTTTTACTGAAACAATAGTGTTTTTGGGATCTGTGGTAATAAAAGGCTTGGCTTCATCACCATAATGCGTGTTGTTATGGCTATAGTGAACAATGGACGGAAGTAACACGCGACCTTGTTCGTCGTTGAGTACTTTGGCTTTACCTGAAAGTACTGTGGCAACCAATGAATGCGTTGTACCTAAGTCAATACCAATGGCAATGCGGTGTTCATGCGGCGCACTTGATTGACCGGGTTCTGCAATTTGCAAGAGAGCCATTGTGTTACATCCTTAGAACTAAAAATTAAAAAATAAAATCAAAGCAAATTAAAAATCATCATCTAAATCAAAGCTGTCGTCATCCAGGAAACGATCCTCAGCTTTGTCGATATCAGTCATGACTTTAACAAAGAAACGTAATTTACGAACGGTATCGCGAGCTTCAGCCCATTCTTTATCATCATAATCAATTTTGAATTCACGGACTAAGCCGTCAATCCACTGCTGAACTTCGACTTTAAGTGAGGTTAAATCTTCCGCAGAGGTCGCATCGTCGAGTTGCTCGCGAATTTCCAGTGCAGACTGTAAAAACTCGAAATCACCAATCGATTGATCCAGATGATAATCCTGTTTTTTAAGACTCAAGAGATAAGCAGCGCGGCTATCAACATGGGATAAAGCTTTGAATGCCTGATTGATCTCACTCGATTTAATCAGAGCCTGATCTTTGTCTTCGGCTTTATCTGGATGATATTGTTGCTGCAACTTCAAAAATTCAGATTTTAATGTTGCTAAATCAATATCGAGTGCTACAGGCAGGTTGAACAGCTCAAAATGATTCATGGGAGATTGGATCCGCGATAGATATGCAAAAGTGACTGCTTTAAATGCAATTAAAACAGTGCATTTTACACTGTTTTAATTGCCAAAAGAGAGAGAATGGGACGTTTAAACGGTGAAAGATTCACCACAGCCACATTCGCCTTTTTTATTCGGGTTGTTAAATTCGAAGCCTTCATTGAGACCATTTTTTACGTAGTCCATCTCCATACCTTCAAGATAAACCAGGCTTTTCGGGTCAACAAAAACTTTAACACCAAACTGCTCAAACATCTGGTCATGTGTATCGACTTCATCTACAAATTCGAGTACATACGCCAAGCCAGAACAGCCTGAAGTTTTCACACCAACGCGAATGCCTTCACCCTTACCGCGATTCTTTAGATAATTGCTGATATGAGTTGCAGCATTTTCAGTTAAATGGATCATGAAAACTCCGTTAATCTTTGATCAAAAACTTGAAACACTTAAGCTTTTGCTTTTTTACTGCGATAGTCTTCAACAGCAGCTTTAATTGCATCTTCAGCCAGTACAGAGCAGTGTACTTTTACTGGGGGTAAAGCCAGTTCAGTAGCAATGTCGATGTTCTTGATGGCTTGTGCTTGGTCAAGGGTTTTACCTTTTAACCATTCAGTCACAAGCGAGCTAGATGCAATCGCAGAACCACAACCATAAGTTTTAAAACGTGCTTCTTCAATGACACCTTCATCATTCACTTGAATTTGAAGACGCATTACATCGCCACAAGCTGGTGCACCGACCATACCTGTACCAACATTTTCAGCATTTTTGTCTAAAACACCAACATTACGAGGGTTTTCGTAATGATCAATTACTTTTTCGCTATAAGCCATGATGCTTCTCCAAACCTCGGGGTCAGCCTTAAGATTAATATGGGGGTGAAATTACGTTTATCAACGAGATAGCTTTAAATTTTAAAGCTATCTCCAGGCAATGAATTAGTGTTCGGCCCATTCAACAGTTGAAAGATCGATACCTTCTTTATACATATCCCAAAGCGGAGAAAGCTCACGTAATTTCTCAACAGCAGCTTTAGTGACTTCAAGAACGTGATCGATATCTTCTTCAGTGGTGTACTTNNAGCTGAAACGGATCGAGCTGTGTGCAAGTTCGTCTGAAAGACCTAATGCACGAAGTACATAAGACGGTTCAAGTGTTGCAGAAGTACATGCCGAACCGGAAGATACAGCTGCGTCTTTCAATGCCATCATCAATGATTCGCCTTCAACGAAGTTAAAGCTGACATTGAGATAGTTTGCAACGTTTTGAGTTGGATGACCGTTCAAGAACACTTGTTCTAAACCTTGTAGACCATTCCATAATTTGTCACGCAGTACGCGTAAACGGGCTTGTTCAGCTTCCAGGTTTTTGCCTGCAAGTTCAAAGGCTTCGCCCATACCTACAATCTGGTGAGTTGCAAGTGTACCTGAGCGCATGCCGCGTTCATGACCGCCACCATGCATTTGAGCTTTAAGACGGACACGTGGTGAACGACGAACAAATAATGCACCGATGCCTTTAGGACCATAAATTTTGTGAGCAGAGAAACTCATTAAATCAACTTTTAAAGTTGATAGATCAATCTCTACCTTACCAGCAGCTTGGGCTGCATCAACGTGGAAGAAAATTTTCTTGGCACGGGTAATTTCACCAATAGCTGCAACGTCAGTGATGGTACCAATCTCGTTGTTCACCATCATCAGCGACACCAGAATGGTATCTGGACGAATCGCAGCTTCAACCATTTCAGGAGTAATTAAACCTGTTTGAGGAAGGGGCTCAAGATAGGTAATTTCGAAACCTTCTGCTTCCAATTCACGGCAAGTATCTAAAATCGCCTTGTGTTCAATTTTACTTGTAATGATGTGCTTGCCTTTAGAAGCATAAAACTGGGCCACACCTTTTAGTGCCAGGTTGTCAGATTCTGTAGCACCTGAAGTCCACACAATCTCGCGTGGATCTGCTTTGACCAAGTTGGCTACTTGTTCACGTGCATATTCTACTTTTTCTTCAGCCTGCCAGCCGTAAGCATGAGAACGAGATGCAGCATTACCGAAAGTACCGTCGAAAGTTAAGCACTCCATCATGCGTTCTGCAACTTGTGGGTCTACAGGAGTGGTTGCTGCATAATCAAGATAAATCGGACGTTTCATGTCAAATACCTGTAACCGATAAAAGGGCTGAATCAAAAGATGCTGTGTTTTGGCGAATTGCAACGGTTTGTACGTTGTCGCGTGCTACCAGGTCAGCAAGGGTGATTTTTGCTAAATAATCGGCAATGTGGTGGGAGAGTTCTTGCCATAAATCATGAGTCAAGCACATTGCACCATTTTGGCAGTTACCCTTATGGTCACAACGCGTTGCGTCAACTGTTTCGTTTACAGCTTCAATAATTTCTAATACTGTGATTTCTTCAGCGTTACGAGCTAAATGGTAACCACCGTTGGCTCCACGTACACTAGAAACTAAGCCGTGGCGCTTGAGTTTCGCAAATAACTGCTCAAGATAGGCAACAGAAATAGTTTGACGAGCTGCTATTTCAGCAAGCGTGATCGTTTGTTCAGTTGGCTGCAAAGCTAAATCAAGTAGAGCAGTCACTGCGTAACGACCGCGAGTAGTAAGACGCATGATTCGATACACATATTAAGACTAGATGTGTCGATTTTATGAATCCTGACTAAAATAGTCAAGTTTTTTTATTGGGCTTAAAATTATTTTGTTTTATAGGAAAATTATATATTTATATAACCCAATAATTATACACTAATAACGCAACCAATAACACGATAGTTAGACTAAAAGCCATATTCATTCTTTTTTGCTTGAGCTGCATACGACGAATACGATTCTTATATTGTTTGACTTCTACCTGTAATGTATTGATCTTTGAACGCTGTTGTTCAATTTTTTCTAGTAGCGGGGCAATGCGCTTTTTAGAAGAAATAACTTCCTGGCCATCACTCGGTTCACTGAGCCACTGTTTCCAGTCGGATAAAACTTTTGGAAAGCTGAACAGCAGGGTTAAATCGCGAAACTCGTCTTTTAATGTGGTATCACCATCAATGCGCATTTTTTTTATACTGCGGCGGTTACCGAAAACAAATACCTTGATCAGATCCATGAGCGTAGTGCGGATATCCAGATCGACCACTTTTTCTGGCGCCTTGGTATCGAACAATATGCCATGTTCGGTGAAAACCACATAAAAATCAAAATAAGGTAAATAGCTATTAATTTTAATGGTAATTTTTTGATCTACAAATTTTTTAGCTTGCAATCCAACAACCCGATCATGTTTTAAGATGAAGGTAAAGATTGTCTCCAAAACAATCATGGTCATTGTAAGCAACAAATGCGGTTGATTTTGACTTTGTTGCGATTCGCTCATAAAAATTAATCCTTACCTGAAAGGAGCATCCAATGCTCGAAAAAAGTGTTTCAGGACTTATTACAAATATATTAATCTTGCTTTGTAGAACAGTTTAGCAAATCGATCAAGTCTTTAATTTGTTATTATGACTGTATTTTTGAATAATTATAGTTAAGTTGTATAGAAAGTGAACAGGAGAATGCAGGCATGGATAAATCAATAAAAGATCAAGAGATTGATCAACTAAAAAATGAAAATACTGATAAAACCAAGAATAAATCACGTTCAGGTCGTAAATCAGGTCTGGATTTTCGTAAATATACCCAACAAATATGGCTTGCTGGTTTAGGAGCTTTTTCGCGTGCAGAAGAAGAGGGTAATAAATTATTTGACTCTTTAGTCAAGGTGGGAGAGGAACTGGAATCCAAAACCACTGAAATTGCCGATCAGACTGTAGAAAAAGTCTCGGAAAAAGCCAAAGAATCAGTGAGTGATACTAAAGATAAAGTGGAAAAATTGCTGGATCATAGCGTGAATCATTCTTTAAACCGAATTGGTCTGGTTACGGTAAAAGATATTCAGCATTTGGAAAGTCTCATATTACAGCTACATAACAAGGTTGATTTTTTGATAGAAGAAAATAAACTTTTAAAGTCACAAATAGTAAAAAAATGAAACAATTTTACTTTTTCTGCATTTTTCAACAATTTTTTTCGCAATTATTTTGCAGAAAAGCCGATTCAGAGTATTGCGTTTTGCCCCAAAGCATTGATATAAAGGTGTTATGGAATCCTTAGACCTTAAATAAACGATATTAAGAGGACGTAATCTTCATGAATAAATCAGAATTAATCGATGCAATTGCAGAGAAAGGGGGATTGTCTAAGACTGATGCAGGTAAAGCCTTAGACGCAACAATTGCTTCAATTACTGAAGCACTTAAATCTGGTGATACTGTTACACTTGTTGGTTTTGGTACATTCAACGTTAAAGAACGTGCGGCTCGTACAGGTCGTAACCCGCAAACTGGTGCGGCTTTAGAAATCAAAGCAAGCAAAGTACCAAGCTTTAAAGCAGGTAAAGGTTTAAAAGATTCTGTAGCTTAATCTTTTTTCATGCCGATAAACGCGCCCTTAAGGCGCGTTTTTTATTAATAATGCCGATTTACAGTTTGAACACATTCATTCAAAGTAGGTTTTCGGGTAAAATCCTCCACAAATAAAATATTGGAATACTTATGGAATCTTTTCGTAAAGTTATTAAGGGTTGGTTGGGCAAAGCTTTGCTCATTTTGTTTTTGACCCCTTTAGCACTTGTAGGTATTGAAGGATATTTTAGCGGTGGAAAATCTGAAGACACAGCAAAACTGGTCAATGGCCAAGATATTTCTAAAAAAGAATTAGAATCGCTGACCAAAACATTTAAAGATCAATATTTGGTTTATGCCAATGGCGACGAAACTTTACTGAATCAATCTTTCATCGAAAATAAAGCGATGGATAGCCTGGTCGCTCGTACCTTGTTATTGCAACAGGCAGAAGAATTGGGCATTTCATTAAGTGATGCACAAATTGAACAGATGGTTGCCCAGCAACCCAGCTTTCAGGAAAACGGTAAATTTTCTGAAGCCTTGTACTCAAATTATTTACGTTCAGTGGGGATGACCAGCCAGGCTTTAATTGCGAATTTACGTCAGGACCACGCTTTAAAAATGCTGACTTCAACATTCATGGATTATGCATTGGTAAGCAAACTGGATATTGAACAAATTGCTAACTTGCAAACTGAACAACGCACCTTGCATCTTGCCAGCATTAAACTGGATGACTATAAGAAAAATGTCAAAGTCACACCGCAAGAAATAGCAGCTTACTACAACAAGCATCAAAATG
>DKLL01000166.1:3215-4247 GCA_002455755.1 Acinetobacter sp. UBA6641 | reverse complement strand
GGGATGGGAAACGTGTGGCATCTATGCCACCCTGATGAATCTAATACCTGATAAAATCAATTTTTTAATTTTGGCTTTATGAATAACTCGTAGTTATTGAAAAGTGACTTATGAAAGAAGTAATACTAAAAATGCAGTTGTGCCCGCATGGCGGTCAATATTTGCCGCCAGACCGGTTCCAGAATCTGCACTTGCTGCATGCAGTAGGCATACAACAGATAACAGCTGAGGATGCCTACCGTCATGCCTGCAACAAAAGCCAAATTCGGTTTATGTATTCTTTGTCCCGCATACCAGATTATTGTTAGCACCGCACCCATCAACATGCCGCCAATATGTGCGGCATTGTTAATTCCGGCAATGGTAAAGCCAATCAGCAGGTTAATCCCCATAATCATCAGCAGGCTTTTTTTATCTAGAATAAAACGCTGTTTCGGTAATGAGGGGAGTAGCGATAAAACCGTCAATGCACTGCCTATACCCATCACGGCACCGGATGCACCGGCACTGACGGTGGGAAGAAGTGTCGGGTCATTGCTTTGCAAGAGTTCAAAGGTATTCTGAATATCAATGAAACCGCTGAGTAAACTGCCCATCAGACCGGCAAGAATATAAAGTCCCAGATAATAAAACCGGCCTAAAAGCTGTTCGGCCACACTGCCAAAAATATACAGTGCCCACATGTTCAGCATTAAATGAATTAAGCCAAAATGAAAAAAAATGCTGCTAAACAGGCGAGTGGGTTCCTCTAAAAAGGTTAAAGGTGCATAATCAGCNNGTAATATTGACTCCGCTCAGGACTTGCCAGAGAAATAAACCGACATTGATGGCAATAAAAATTGCTGTCAGCCACCAAAGGTGGACTTCGGATTTAGTCTGAATGGGAGGAGGCGAAAGTTGGGACATGCTATTCTTTTATAATCTTTGCTATATTCAGTATCCAGCTTAGCACGAAAAAAACAGATTTTTGGAGTAACTCACTGACATGAAAGCTTTTATTGTTCGTAGTTTGTTAATACTTGTCAGTCTGGT
>DKLL01000166.1:2855-3184 GCA_002455755.1 Acinetobacter sp. UBA6641 | reverse complement strand
GAAGATGGAAAATTTTTGCAGCACAAAGGTTTTGACTGGGAAGGCATGCAATTCGCACTGGAACGCAACAAAGACAAGGGTAAGGTAGTAGCAGGCGGTTCAACCATTTCCCAGCAACTGGCCAAAAACCTGTTTTTATACAATAAGCGTTCTTTCCTGCGTAAAGGACAGGAAGCGGTTGCCACCTGGATGATGGAACGGATGTGGTCAAAACAGCGCATTCTGGAAGTCTATCTCAACTCGGTAGAATTTGGCGACAATATCTATGGTATAGAAGCCGCCACCCAGCATTACTTTGGTAAAAGTGCGCGAAGCCTGAGTCGTGAACA
>DKLL01000166.1:0-2678 GCA_002455755.1 Acinetobacter sp. UBA6641 | reverse complement strand
CAACTGGATTTAGGCAATGAAAGCCATAGTCCCGACGGCTTAACCCCTAAACAGGTACTGGAGATCATTTCCAAAACTGCTCATGAGGCAATTGATCGCCAATACCGTATTTTAAATGAAGAAATTTTGCCTAAACTGCGTGAAGAAGATATCTGCTTTTTGCGCCGTGGTGAATTAACGCCCGCCCAATCGGCTTGGGTGAAAAAATATTTTCAGGAACAGGTGGCTCCTGTACTGACCCCAATCAGTCTTGATCCGGCACATCCTTTCCCGCGTCTGGTCAATAAAAGCCTCAACTTTATTGTGACCTTGGAAGGTAAAGATGCCTTTGGCCGTCAGATTGATCTGGCGGTAGTGCCTGCGCCACGTTCATTACCTCGCGTGGTACGTTTACCCGATGAGCTTACTGGGGGTAAAGAGCATCATGTGATGCTGTCCGCGATTATTCATGAGCATGTTTCAGACCTATTCCCGGGCATGACCGCGACCGGTTGTTACCAGTTCCGTGTNNGAAGTGACCCATAATTGCCCGAAACATATCTATGAATATTTACTGGATGAATTCGATCTAGATCAAGAGCAACTATATAAGGTCGATGGCCCGGTCAATCTGGCGCGTTTATTATCCAATTTTAAGCGTCCACATTTACGCTATGATTCACATACGCCTATTATTCCCAAAGTGCTGAAAAAGTCAGAAAATATTTTTTCTGCCATGCAGAAGCAGGATATTTTGCTCCATCATCCCTTTGAATCGTTTGCTCCAGTGATTAATTTGCTGCGTGAAGCTGCACGTGATCCGCAAGTTTTAGCCATCAAGCAAACGCTATATCGTAGTGGCCCGGATTCTGAAATTGTTCAGGTCTTGGCAGAAGCGGCACGTAACGGCAAGGAAGTGACGGCCGTCATTGAACTGCGTGCCCGTTTTGATGAAGAGTCCAATATTGAAGTGGCCAATGTGCTGCAAGAAGCAGGCGCAGTGGTGGTGTACGGTATTGTCGGGTATAAGACTCATGCCAAAATGATTCTGGTGGTGCGCCGTGAAAACAATAAACTGGTGCGCTATGTACATTTAGGTACCGGTAACTACCATGCAGGTAATGCCCGTATTTATACCGATTATGGCTTATTGACCACGGATAAAGAGCTTTGTGAAGATGTGCATCGTATTTTCCAGGAACTGACCGGTATGGGGAAAATGGCAAAACTGAAAAAGTTATTGCACGCGCCTTTTACCCTGCATACGCAGCTGGTTAATTTTATTGATGATGAAATTGCCAATGCCAAAGCAGGCAAGCCTGCGCAAATTATTGTCAAGGTCAACGCCCTAACGGAAAAGCAACTGATCAATAAATTATATGAAGCCTCTCAAGCTGGTGTGAAAATTGATCTGATAATCCGTTCCATATGCTGCTTACGTCCTGGTTTGCCTGGGTTGTCTGAAAATATTCGGGTACGTTCCATCGTAGGACGTTTTCTTGAACATACCCGGGTTTATTATTTTAGTAATAACGGCGATGCACGCATTTATTGTTCAAGTGCTGACTGGATGGACCGTAATCTGTTCAACCGGGTCGAAGCATGTTTCCCGGTTGAAGATGCAGCGCTGAAAAAACGCATTTACCAGCAAGGCTTATTGAACTATTTAAAGGATAACCAGCAAGCGTGGTTGCTGCAAAGTGACGGCACCTGGTTACGTGCCCAAGTCGCTGAAGGGGAAGAAGCGCATAATGCACAGCGTATATTATTAGAGATGATCAAGTAATTCAGACCAGTACCGGTCATATAATAAAGGAGTCTTTGGACTTCTTTATTATATTTCTTATAAATCCTATATTTAAAAAATCAATCTTCTAGGCTGGCAATTTTTCTGTAGGTATTTTTAATATTGCCTTCAATTTTATACAGTGGAATATCGGTCTGGTTTGCCACTTGCTGTGAGTTTAAACCTTTCGATATGAGATTTAAAATTTCATATTCATACGTAGTGAATGCAAGCACGGTCTTATTTGCAGTGGCTTTAATCTGACGAGACAAAATATATTGAGCTAAATCATGATGGATAGGAGCACCGCCACGTAGAATGCTTTTAATATTGTTGATTATTTCTATATCAGTGTGATGATGAAAAACATAACCTTGCGCACCGGATTGAATGGCATCAAAAAGTAAGGCGGTTTGCTGCTGGGCTAATATTGTAATGACATAGCTATCGGGATGGATGTGTTTCAGTTTTTTTATAAAGTTCAGCCTTGCTATGGGGTCTATTCCTACATGAATAAAAATCAGGTTCGGCAGATGCTGTTGCAACAATGCTTCAGCTTCGGCAAGATTTCGGGTGCTCATGATTAATTCTTTCGGATAACCCAAGTTCATGAGAATCATTTTTAATTGATCATTAAAAGCGGGTTGATCTTCTATCATCATGACAGGAACGGGTAATATTAGTTCACCCACAAGGCTACACTCACACTGGCTTAGTATTTTATCTGGCTACTGTGCTCTAGAATCCAAGCAACGCCTATCCCTGAAAGTAGTGAATTTATAAAATTTAAGTATATGTAGAGTAAAGGATATTTACATAAAACTTATTTTTGTTGTGAGTTGGGTGTTTTAGCTTGGCTTTTTTTGTTGAAAATATATTCATTTTTATAATACTTAGATTCTCAAATGAAGTG
>DKLL01000172.1:22591-52780 GCA_002455755.1 Acinetobacter sp. UBA6641 | reverse complement strand
GCGTAGGCACATTGACCAATGTACTGGATCCTGACAGTGTATTAAAATTAACAAGTTTGCTGATTGATGGCGGTAATGAAAATGATGGTCTGGCCCCCCGCTGTAGTGCCAAGTTTGGTAAAACCATCCGCGATGACTATAACTGGAACCATTTAGATGAAGTCAATCAAGTACTGGGTCTGAAATCTATATTTGCACCTGATCCAGTCGATGTCTATCGTCAACATGCCAATCGTCTAAAGCAGCAAGGACTTTAATCGGATCTTGATGCCAAAAAAACAATAATTTTGAAGCTTCATATCAGCTATATGCATATTAGTTGGTATGAAGCTTTCTACTTAGCAACAAATAGAAGAAATCCGTGCCAGCACTGCTGCACTAAAAGTCAATTTGACTGGTCACTCTCTCAGGGTAAACCCACCATTCGTTATATTACGGGTATTAAACCGCACTATGTAGCTTCATTAACCACAGTGGGTGCAACGAATCAAGGCTCACTTGTATCAAATTTAATTTTGACGATTCGGGATTGCACCCATTTTAGGAACACCCGTTACTTCTGTCGTGAATGTACTGTCCAAAGCTATTGTACCGGCACAAGGTTAGATCCGAACAGCTATCCACAAGGCTCCCTAGCCAGTGCCTACAGCTTAAGTACTTCAGGCTCTGCAAAGTTCGTGCAGCAATACGCAATATCCGCTGGGTATGCCAAGTAGAGCATGTGGTGAAAGTGCTGCCGCGGAAAAAAAGCATTTACAATTATTCTTTTACCGGTGTAAGTACCGTGACCAATCTACTGGATGTCGACTCTGTGCTGAAAGCCACCAGTTTATTGATTGACGGCGGCCGTGATCATGACGGGTTGGTGCCTCGCTATAGTGCCAAGTTTGCTAAAACCATTCGAGACGACTACAACTGGAACCATCTAAATGAAGTCAATCAAGTGCTTGGATTAAAAGCTATCTTTGTACCTGATCCGGTAGATGCCTAGCGCCAGCAGCCCAATTGATTAAAACATCAAGGACTCTAGTTCAATCTTTTTCTACAAATCTTTAAAATTTCGGAGGGATACTTCAAAGAATTATTCAGTTACAAACTGTATTTAATTTAATCGGATNNGACAATTTAAATTGTCGTCATAAAAAATAAAAAATGAGGATGATCAATGAAATACGGATTGTTGATAGCTGGACTGCTGTCTACCTGCATACTTGCTACTACGCAAACGCAAGCAGCCGCTTCGCAAATTAAATCAAAATACGTTGCTTCTAGCTATGCAAAGACCAAATATCCTTTGGTTTTTGCACATGGTCTGGGTGGCTGGATTCGAGCAGGAACCGATGAACTTGGAGTAGATTATTGGTATCAAATCTTGCCAGATTTAGCCCGTAACGGTGCAAATGCGTGGGCAACACGGGTTTCTCCTTTTAACACGTCTGAGGTTCGCGGTGAACAACTACTGCAACAAGTTGATGAAATTTTAGCTATTACAGGAGCACCAAAAGNNCCCAAAAGTCAATTTGCTCGGACATAGTCATGGCGGACATAGTATTGCTTATGTGTCTAATGTTATACCCAGTAAAATCGCGTCTGCAACGGCCATTTCCAGTCCTTTAAAAGGTTCCCCTGTGGCTGACCTGCTAATTTCAGTGCAAGGTACGCCACTTGAACAACCGCTGGTTGGCTTAAGCAACTTTGGTTCCAAGGCTATTGTTTGGGCACAACAGCAAAATCCAAACTCCCTTCCACATGATGCACTTGGTGCTGGTAAGAGTTTAAGTCAAGCTGGATCGACAGCTTTTGCACAGAAATATCCATTGGGTATGCCAAAAACTAGCTGTGGTGAAGGTTTGGCGAAAGAGAATGGGATTTATTTTTATTCTTTCTCTGGCAACTCGACGTTGACGAACGTGCTTGATCCAGACTCGTTACTGGCAGCGACCGGCTTACTTATGCAAGCTCCCAATGATAACGATGGTTTAGTCTCGCGTTGTAGTGCCAAATATGGCAAGACCATTCGTGATAACTATAACTGGAACCATTTAGATGCGATCAACCAGCTCCTTGGTCTACGTTCTATTTTTGCTCCAGACCCTGTTGATGTTTACCGTCAACACGCCAACCGTTTGAAGCTTCAAGGACTCTAAAATTTAGGCATAAAAAATGCGCCAAGAGGCGCATTTTTTACTCGTATAAAACTTAAAATTAAGCTTTAGTTTTACGAGCCGGTAATTTTTCACGAATACGCGCAGCTTTACCAGACAATTCGCGTAGGTAATACAGTTTAGCACGACGAACGTCACCACGACGTTTCACTTCGATACCAGCAACGATTGGTGAGTGAGTTTGGAATACACGCTCAACACCAACACCGCTAGAAATTTTACGCACTGTGAACGCAGAGTTCAAACCACGGTTTTTCTTGGCAATTACAACACCTTCAAATGCCTGAAGACGTTCACGCTCACCTTCTTTTACTTTTACTTGAACAACTACTGTGTCACCTGGTGCAAAAGCTGGGATGTTTTGTTTAAGCTGAGCATTTTCAACAGCTTGAACTAAAGGATGTTTACCGCTCATGGGGTATCTCCAATGTTGTGGAGCAGAAGAGGTCTGATTTCCACTGGGGCTAGAGGCTAAAGCGCATAGACCCGATTAACTTTCCCTTTATGCTTGACCGCTTCAATGCATAAAGAGCCTATTTAAATACTCAGTCAAAAGACCAAGCTTTTCATTGTGCTCGGAGAATAAATTAAGATTTATTACCTTGCAAATCTTTTAGCCACTTTTTTTGCTGCTTGGTCAGCTCTACCTTTTCAACCAGCTCAGGCCGGCGTTCCAAAGTACGCTGATAGCGCTGCAAAAACCGCCATTTTTCAATATTTGCATGATGACCCGATTTAAGTACTTCAGGCACATCCAAACCTTCAAAATGATCTGGCTTGGTATATTGGGGGCAATCTAAAAGACCATCCACAAATGAGTCTTGCACATGGGACTGTTCATCAGACATGGCACCCGGAAGTCTCCGAATGATACTGTCCAATAAAACCATCGCAGGCAGTTCACCGCCAGACAAAACGTAATCTCCAATTGACCATTCCTGATCAACATATTGCTGGATCAAACGTTCATCCACCCCTTCATAACGTCCGCACAACACAATCAATCCGTCATATTCGACAAATTGCTGTACTGCAAGTTCGTTTAAGGTTTTTCCTTGTGGAGACATATACACCACAGGAACCTGAACACATCCTGCTTGCCTGGCAAGCTCTTTGGCATGCTGAATTGCTTTTGACAGAGGTTCTGCCATCATCACCATACCCGGGCCACCACCAAATGGACGTTCATCCACTCTTTTATAGTTGCCCTCAGCATAATCGCGAGGATTAATACAAGTCACTTGTACTATTTCACGTTTTGCCGCACGCCCGCTAATACCGTAGGCTGTAATCGCTTCAAACATTTCAGGAAAAAGCGTAATGACTGCAAAAAACATCGCAGACTCCCTTATTTCCAGAAAATTCTTAGTAGTCTACGCCCCAATTGACGTAGATACGACCAGCTTCAATATCAACTCGCTGCACCACATCTTTATGCCACGGAATCATACGTTCTTCAGTGTCAATACTGTCTGGCGTTGCGTGAACCACCATGACATCATTGGCACCTGTCTCAAACAGTTCATGGATTTTACCGAGATTGACTTCCTGCTCTTCTTCATTTAAGCCCAACACAGTTAAGCCTTTTAAATCTGACCAGTAATACTCGTCCACACCTGCTTTTGGAAGCTGCGCTTTTGAAATCCAGACATTTGCACCTACCAGGTTATCTGCCGCAGTGCGATCACTCACACCTTTTAGCGAAACAACCAGGCCTTTGCCATGCGGTTTCCAGCGTTTTACATCTACTGTTTGCCAACCTGCTTTGGTCTCAATGTACCAAGGAAGATAGTCGAAGATGTTGCTCATAGGTTCTGTATTGGAATAGACCCAGAGCCACCCATTTAATCCATATGCTGAACGTAACTGTCCAATCTGAATACGATCTTCGGGAACATTCTGTGTTGGTGTCATGGGCTACCTACTACCTAATTTGCAAAAATTATGCAGCAGCTGCAGCTTTCTTAGCTTGAGCAGCTAAAGAAGCAACACGTTCAGATGGTTGAGCACCTTGAGCAACCCAGTGTGCAAAACGTTCAGCATCTAAGCGAACTTTTTCTGCTTTACCTTGAGCTGTAGGGTTAAAGAAACCAATACGTTCGATGAAACGACCGTCACGCGCATTGCGGCTATCAGTTACAATAATTTGATAGAACGGACGTTTTTTAGCACCACCGCGTGCTAGACGAATTACAACCATGATAGAACCTTATAGTTTTTACGGATTATCCATGTATCGACCATCGATACGATTTCAAACCCCTTTCATAGAGGGCAATATTTTACGTTATATTTGCCCTGAAAGAAAGATCAAATTTTAGGTTATCCACAGTTTGAATTTATTTTAACGGCCGTCCCAGTTTGAGGTGGCTGATAGGGCACATGCTGTGGCACCCTTGGCCCAGAATTTTTGTCCTTGGTCGTTTAAACAAATCCAACCATTATTAGCTTGCGTAGTTCCGGATCTAGGCTTTGCAATTAACAACCAAGTTCGTATCTGTGCTGTATTTGAAGTCAAAGCTGTATTATTTATATCTGTTAATACAATGTCATAAAGCGGGTTCGTTTGTGGTATTGTATTAGCGCCATAAACATTTATGGTCGTACGCCCAGCGTAATTATTATTTGCCATTTTATAAGTTTCTAAATTCCGTGCTATTTGTAGCATTTCTGACTGAGCATTAACACGATCTGTTCGAACTTTATAATTGGTGTACGAGGGATAGGCCATAGCCGCTAAAATACTAATGATAACAATAACTATCATTAACTCTATAAGCGTAAAACCTCTTTTATACATATATTTCACCACTCTTCACTTCCAGTTGCTACAGAGCCACAACTAGCTTGCTGTGTATTACTGTTTTTATATTCAAGAAGTTCCTTGGCTCTGTTTTTACAACGTACACCATTACTACTCATCAAAAAATTATAATTTTTTGTATCATTAGTTTCTGCTTTCATTACCCATATCCGTCCCCTTACATCAGGTTTTGGTGGCGTGCTTGCATCTACAGAAGTTAACAATTTAGATGGATCATCTCCATCTTGAATTGTAATTGTGTATTTTATACGAGAACCTGATACTCCTCTAGGCAAAGTGACTGAAGACATCAGGCTACTTTCCCCATACAAAAAATTAGGATTAAACCCTCTATAAGTAAAATTCTTTGCTTTATGACGCTCCAATTGCTCAGCAATCTTTTGCATTTCTTGTTGTGCCATAGAGGCATCTGATCTCCGAACATATTCCTGATAGCTAGGAATAGTAAATGCTGCAAATATACTAATAATCACCAATACAACTATTAACTCAATTAAAGTAAATCCTTTTGAAAATCCTCCCAACCGGCTAAACAGATAAGCCGTTTGGGAAAATTCTTTATTATATTTAATTATTTTTTCCATTTTTCATACCATCGTGTCGGATTAATGGTTGGAATACATTGCCATTTTCCAGTTCCTTTTTCATTACCTGCAATCGTAAAATCAGGAGATGATCCATCCGTCGGCTCTGTTATTGGGGCTGGGGTAACTCCCACAATTCCTGCCCCAAGAGTATTATCATTACATTCTCTTACCCCTGCCGGACAACCAATAGTCTTAGTTTTAAAACCAGTATCCTCTTCAGCATTTCTATTAACTGTGCCATCTGAATTTACGCAGACTCCATACGGCAAGCAATAACGCTGACGATTTGTTTCACCGACAACTCGTGGCAAACATGGATTTTGAGGTGCGATTCCTGTGCCTTGTGGATCGTAAACAGGGACAATCAAATTACCAGTCAATGCAATTGGTTCTTCAAATGCTTTCACCCCACCTTTGATACGGAAACTATTATCAGCGCGTTCTTGCCCTAGACTATTACTTGAAAGTGAACGATACCAACCATTCTTAGTAGCAGATGTCCCAATGAAAATATTTGGAATATTTCCACTTAATAACTGAGGATCTTTCTGTAAAGTTCTCATATCTACATTTTGAGTTGATAAAGAGAAAGCTGTCCCATCTGGATTATTTGCTTCAGTAAATAAATTTCTCTTAATAAAATCGCGGTCAATCAAACCGTAGACATTATTGACAAGACGGTCTGACAACGCATTTACTGGCAGCATACCCTCACGACCAACAATAGGATAGACATCTAGGGGTGTACTACGGTTGCCAGCTGCAATACCCACCACAATAAAGCTTGTTGCACCTTGATCATGAATTGTCACAGTTGGTGCTTCGTAAAAACGTGGATTTTTACCGTCAGTTAATGCTACACCAGATGAATCCGTTGCCAAGTTTGCTAAACGTACAACTCGTTTACCAAAGTTTGCAGTTGTAGTCCCTGCGGTATTGTTCAAATCTGCACGAAAAACTTGACCACCCAAATCACCAAAATACAAATGGTCAACCAAACCATCCCCATTACGGTCAATTGCACTAATACGGCTTACAATACTATGCTTCATATTTGTATTATTTGTATCTGCCCCCGTATCACTTGCCCACCATAAACGTGCCCCGGTAGTCGCATCAATAACATAAACCGCATTACCTTGAGCTTTAGTTTTGGTAGTACAAGATGAATTATCGCCAGTGGTTGCCAGAGTAAATGTAGGATCTTCATAACAGGCATCATACCCACCACCAACAATCATGACACGTTTAATTTGATTGTTATAACGAATGTTTGCAAGTACAGGTTTAGACCAGGACTGTCCCATACGACTAAAGTTAGCTTGATCTCGGCCTACTCTAAATAAAAACTTGGGTGCAGTTGGATCTAGCACATTTAAGCCGTAATAACTTTCTCCTCCCATTCTTAAACCGCCGTATATATTCATGCGGCTTGCTTTAACTGAGTTCGATTCGGTCGAAGAACTTGCTTTTTGAGCAACATATAATGAATCAGCAACCCATGCACCATCCAAGCCTGCTTGTGGTGCATTTAAATCAGTTTGAGCTTTAACTAACGCTTTTGATGTAGTCGTATTGCGAAGCAATTCAGCAGGTACAAACACCATTTGTTCTACACCTGTGCTGCTATCAACAATATGCAAACCACCTTCCATGGTACCGTAGAGGATAGATTGACTACGAGTCGATGTTAAATTCCCCGAAGCATCTAAAGTACCTGAATAAGTCATCTGAACTGGGAAAGAATGAATACTTCCCCCCATAGCTAGATGAGGCGTCGCTGAAATAGGTAATGTGGTTGGTAATGTCGTAGCAGTCTCATCTAAAGGCACGCTATAACCTAAATAATTCAACAATGCTTGCCTAGCTGACAAAGGCATATCTTTTAACGTGGTTTGATTATTAAACTTATTAAGCACGTATGTTGCTGTATTTGTTGCTGGCAAAGGCCCTTCTGGAATGCGTAATAGACTTGCACCATTACTGGCTCCTGCCAGAGTAGATCCCCCTGTTTCAGCAACATCGGTAAAGAGTTTACGTAAACCGTTTGGATTTGCAGTAAATGCATATTTGGGAGGTGTAACCGTTAAATCCTCGGCTTGCCCATTGATTGGCATAGGCACCCGAGAATATGCACCACCTAAACCAATAATACCGCCATCGTTATAACTTTTATTGTTATAAACAGCAGCACTATTCCACAAATCTTTCGTTCCGGTTTTAAATGAACCATCTGCATTATAAACCAGAGTAGCACTGTCTGCCCCTGCAAAAGCACCTGCGTTTGCACCTGCCGTCAATACTTTATAACGTTTCAAGTTCCCTGCCCATGCCAGTTTGCCACTTTGCGGATCAGGCTCCAAAGCACGTAAATAGCCATAGGGCTGTAAACCTGATGGACTGAGTGCATCAGCAGGGACAGAAATAGCTCCTGTGGTTAATGGAGCTAAAGGTGTTGGACCCAAGTTATTGATAAATGCGATTACACTATTTGTAACACCCTCAGCAGTCTGTGTGGTAAAAAAACCACCATTACCATAGCCAGGATTTGCTACTGCATTCGTTCCCTGATTAGGAGAACAGGCATCATCCCCTGTACGATCACTTTGTGTTCTTGAGCTTAATTTACATGCTTGCTTAACATGTGTTTGTGTCAAGCTATTAAAATCACTACCAAAACCAACAAATGCAGTTTGAATAGACACGCCAGCAGGATTACTCGCCTTATTGAAAAGTTTCTTTGCTAATTCACCCATACAGTGCCAAGACGCAGTAGATCCAGTATCTAATCCTCCACTAGAAGGACAACTAAAACTCGCCCCATAACTTTCTAATGCAGCCGACATAATAGATTTAGAACGCGCAACACTTGAATTGTTTGCTTCACCATCAGACAAAACATATATCCCTTGCCCATCGCAACTTACACGATCAGCTTCTGCCGGTAGTGGAGAAATATACTTGAGGCCATCTTTAACACCAGCAATAGAAGAATCAAAACCGCTATCAGCATTTGGTCCTAACTGCATTCCTAGCGTATAAGAATACAACACACCTGAAACCGTCTCAGTACCATCTCCAGCAAAATCTGAAGGTTCAGTCGTTCCTAAATTTGTCCAGTAAGCTGTACTAATACTGGTACGTTGGCTGGTGTCTCCAGTTCCGCAATATTGAACGCCATTGGTAAAATCTGTAGATCGCCAGCTAATACATTGGTAATAGGTATCTACAGGTGTATAAATCGATGTTGGAGTCTGCACATTACCCGAAAAATTTTGATNNTTATATTATTCGAGGTATTAAGATATGGATAACGAGAATCTAAACAAGCTTTAGATAAATTTGCAGCTCTATAATTACTCGCAGGATTATTATCATTAACCTGACCATCTATATAACATCTACTTCTATTAGTATCACTATTCGTTCCTAGATTCCGATATATAGCAGATTGACCAGTAGGTGGACAACTATAAACATTAGAGGCACTTTGATAACCACCTGAAAAACCCGTATTATATTGATAACAGTAATTATTTTCTGGATTTAAATAAGGGTATGATCTATTTTGACATTCATATCTATCAAAGACCTGCGTAGTCACTTTCTTATATAAATCTTTTTGTATTTCAGCTTCACTACGGGTTGAAGTTCCCATTAAATAAGCTGCGGCTTCGGCATACGCATGTGCCGTAGGGGTACCACCTGTTGCAGACAAACCTGCTACAGCATTTTTTAAAGCAGTACGTTGTGCAGAACCCACTGGTCCCAGTTTCTCTGCCTTAACTAAAATGCGACCAGACTTACCATCACCATTAACTGAGTAATGTCCTAGCCCAACCCTTACTTCATTCAAAATCGGATTATTACTATTTAAAAAAGCATTCATACCATTTTTTAAAGCAAGTATCCTGTTTTCCCTATAGTTATTTTGACTAGGATTCATACTACCTGAGGTATCCAACATCATGACAATGGTCTTTTTACCTGCTGTGGGTACAGCATAAATCTGCATATCGCTTGCTTGCACAACCGATGAAGCAATTAACATCGTTCCTGTAAAAGCCCATACAAATGCCGCACCATACTTGAGATGGTGAGTATATTTTTTGAGACCTGACTGCTGTCTTTGATTTTTCATCTTAATCATCTCCCCCATTTATATTGGTGCATTGACCTGAACATAACGTGTTTTCAGGTCAATTTCCTGAACCTGAGTATTCACAGGAATACCATAGTCGGTCAGACATTGAGCCATCGTTTTTTTTGTCCGTAAACCCGCATCTATATTGTCATTGATATAACCAACTGCACTTGCATTCCCAATACAATCTTCTTGTACAATAGATATTCTTTCACGAGAATAATTTGGCAAGATAGCAGTCGATGTGATTCGAATACGACCTTCGACTTTACCTTGCTGCACATTGGAATCCTTACTGGCATCGGTACCCCGGTCTAAATCTGAACCTGGGGCCGCATCCAGATTAGACTCCGCTATATATTTCACCGCCACCTGTGTTACTACTGCTTCACGGGAACTACCAAAGTCTTTCTCTAAATCACAAAAACCACTTCTATTACTTTCAGTTGTGTCAACTGTTGCCTTTGTATTATCTCCAGCTGTTGCTGCTGGAGGAATTAACACCGTTACATCTAAAATACTTCCAGTTTGAATTGGCGAAGTAGGACGATAGCAAAAGATATATTCTCTGCCTTGTCTTAGTGGGTCAGTTTGATCATTTACAGCTTTACCAACTACTCCCATAATAGAAGTGAGATTTTTATAACTGGTTCGATTCAAAAAAAAGTTGGTAGGTGCATCACTGGTTTGTAAAAGTAATTGCCCAATTTGACTATTTGTGGCGATATTCAAAGATGTCATTGCAGTACGAATGGCTAGCACTCCCACTATAGTAATCACAAGCAACATCATTAAAACCACTACCAAGGTCACACCACGTTGATGGTGTTGGAGTTGAATTTTTCTCATTATTATTCCCCTAGACCATTTCTAAATGTTACAACTAAGCTATATACACGACGTGCAAACTTGGTATTTTGATCATTTAAACGTACAGATTGATTCAAAGTATTAAATGCTTGAGTAAGATTTATAGATTCGTTACGCGTGTTATCCATAGAGCGAACCAGCACTGCCAACTTCACTGAGACAATTCGTGGAGGTTCCGTAGGTGGAGCTGCAGCTCGCGCATTCTTTGCCAAAAGCCGATATTGATTAATCGTGTAATATGCCATATTCCCTGTCGTATTTCGCACTCCGAGCTGCACTGTAAAATGGTCTACTCGAGGCATAATCAACTCGCCAGCTCCTCCAAAACCACTAATCGTTGAAGGTTTTGAATTTACACCAGCTGCTGTGGCTGCCGGAGTATTAGCATCACAAGCCAATCCATAATTTGTGCCCGTTGTCGCTGTAGCAGGATCACGTCTTAAAAAATAACGCTGAATAACGTAATCGCCTGCAAAGACTCTTTCACCTTCACAATTAAACATGTCATTAGGCGCGACAAATTGAATAGTCAGTTGATCACTTGATTGATTAACATTAGACAAGCCTTGCCACTCATTAGTAACCGAGCTTATTGCATCATCTGTACCAACACTATGACTCAATAAGCCTTTGGAAATAAATGGAGCTGCTGTTGGTATTGGTATATTAGCATTTGCTGTTGTAGCATCTCTTGCTGTTAACACCACCCCTCCCCAAGGAGTTTGCTCATTTAAACTCGGGAAATTGGTATTAATATAATTAGCCAAACGAATATCTCGAGCTACATAGTCCAGGCCAAACACACCACTATTTTGCAATTCTGCATTTGCATCTTGCATACGAGAACCAAGCAAACCTCCTATAAAAAGCTGAACAGCAGCAGCACTGATCAATAAACCTAGAATGATGGCTACCATCAACTCAACAAGCGTAAAACCTTTTTGTACTTTAATTCCTGAATAAGACAGAGTTCTCATTAATACGCCTCCATCATCAAACAATTAGAACCATTCACATAAACACCTGTAGCTCCCATACACCCACTTACATTAGCTGCAGTATTGGTCGAACTTAGCGTAGTATTTCCCCAAGCAATAAATAAACATTGCCGTTGTTGTGGGGCTGAACCTACTCCAGGACAATTATCCATAGTGATATTCATTCCAATTTCAAATGCAGATCTTGCCGCCATAAAAGCGTCATATGTTGCCATTTGTGCAGGTGTACAAGGCGTAGTGGGGTTAAAGCACACAGTAGCAGGTGCAGTTGGGATAGCAGTAATATTGGTATAACTTCTAACTGCAGCTGGGTAATTATTTTGAGCTAATGGATTGGCCCGCATGTTTTCAGCCAACCCTCTTAAAATCAGCATACCCTGAGAACGATTTAAAGCTTCACCTGAAGCATCCATCGCACGCAACTGTAATAGACTGTAGCCAAGAACACCTATTGCCAATAGTAAAAGTGCCACCAGTACTTCAATTAGCCCTACACCTTTTTGAGATTTATTCATTAACACGTCCCTGAAGTCTGACTAATATTTCCTAATCTTGTTACTGTTAGCGTCCTCATGAATGGGGACTTACAGATACTAAATGTTGCTGCAGTTGTTGCAATTCCAACTTCATTAAATAAGATCGCAGTAGCACTTGAAGATGAAACTGTTATTTTTTTATCGACTGGCACAGAAATAACCCGGGTTTTTACTAATTCTTTTTTTTGGTCACCAGTTAACACTCCGACAGGTGGAGTACCTGTAGTCGTCGTATATTCAGGAATAGCTACAGTTGCACATTCTTCTTTAGTAAAATCACTATCAGCATTTGTTCTGTTTAAGCATAGAGCTACCGTTGTTCTCATGCTTGCAGCTTGTGACTTTGCTTGGTTAACAGCCACCATCAGCTCCCTTGTAGCTGCATTTATTTTCTGCTTAGCTACTAAATCACTAAAGGAAGGAGCGGCAATTGTCGCAATAATTGCCAATATCGCTATTGTTGTCATCAGTTCAATTAAGGTGAATCCCTGTTCTTTTCTTTGCATACTCCCCCCAACGCAACAAAACTTTACCCTATTTAAAATAATATCCAACTTAATTACAAATTAAGCACATAAAAGGATAAAAGGCATAAAAAAACAGATAATTGCCAAAAAGCAATTATCTGTCAATTTTTCAGAACTTTCAGAATGTTAAACAATTCACAAATTAAGCCTGTGTTACAGGAATACGTAACTCTTTGGGCAAACTAAAAGTAATATTTTCTTCACGTCCTGCCAGCTCTTCCGGAGCTTTCGCGCCCCAGTCCTGTAAACGCTGAATCACTTGTTTGATTAAAATTTCGGGTGCCGATGCACCAGCAGTGACACCAATTTTGGTATTTTCGTTAAACCAGGTCTGATCAAGCTGATCTGCATTATCCACCAAATAAGCATGTTTACCCATACGCTCCGCCAATTCGCGCAAACGGTTTGAGTTTGAAGAATTAGGAGACCCTACCACCAAAACCACATCACACTGGGTTGCCAAATCACGTACCGCGTCCTGACGGTTTTGAGTCGCGTAGCAAATATCATCCTTACGCGGCCCTTGAATTTCAGGAAATTTTGTACGTAAAGCATCAATCACTTTCGCGGTATCATCAATGGATAGCGTGGTTTGGGTCACAAAAGCCACTTTTTCAGGATGCTGTATTTTTAATGCAGCCACATCCTGTTCATCTTCAACCAGATAGATTTCACCGCCGTTTTTCTTGTCATACTGCCCCATGGTGCCTTCAACTTCCGGATGGCCTTCATGGCCAATCAAAATGGCTTCGGTACCTTCACGGGCATATTTAGTGACTTCTATATGTACTTTGGTCACTAAGGGACAGGTGGCATCAAATACCTTTAACCCCCGGCGCTCGGCTTCCTGCTGTACCGCTTTTGATACCCCATGTGCACTAAAAATCACAATATTGTCATCGGGAACTTCATCCAGCTCATCGACAAAAATTGCACCGCGCTGGCGTAAATCATCCACCACAAACTTGTTATGCACCACTTCATGACGCACATAGATAGGTGGATTAAAGCATTCCAGTGCCCGATTGACGATCGCAATGGCTCGGTCGACACCTGCACAAAAACCACGTGGATTGGCCAATACAATTTCCATAAGATCCTCAATGTTCACCCGAAGTTGAGCGGAATAATTTGAAATAAATGCCAACAAAAAGACGCTTGGCTATTTTGTTTGCGGGTCGTCTACTCTAAAATAGAGAAGATATTTTATCATATCAGGAAAAATATCATGTCGGGTCTCTTGTTTGTCGTTTCTGCTGCATCCGGAACAGGCAAAACATCCCTCGTTAAAGCCCTTCTCGACCGTGTCACCAATTTGCACGTTTCTGTCTCCCATACCACGCGTGGTCAACGCCCGGGTGAGCTTGACGGTGTACATTATCATTTTTCAAAAAAAGAAGACTTTCTTGCCTTGGTTGAGCAAGGCGGTTTTATTGAATATGCAGAAGTGTTTGGCAATTATTACGGTACGGCGCAAGCGACTGTAAAACAACAGCTTGCCAAGGGGCATGATGTTTTACTTGAAATTGACTGGCAAGGAGCAGATCAGGTCCGCAAACTTTTTCCTGAATCCAAACAAATTTTTATTTTGCCTCCTAGTCAGTTTGACTTGCGTCAACGTCTTTCCAATCGGGGCACCGACTCGGTGGAAGTGATTGAACGCCGCCTGAGCTGTGCTGTTGAAGACATGCAGCAATATAGCAACTTCGACTATATTATTATTAATGATGACTTTAATAAGGCACTGCATGATCTGGAATGCGTGATTATTGCCAATCGTTTAGTGATTTCACAGCAAGCTGCCCGTCATCAGGAATTGATTGAAAAATTAATTACTCCTATTGAACCGTGATTAAAACTTGAGTCTACAGGCAAAGCATTTTATACTGCCCAGTCTGTTCAAATTTAATATTCAAACGAGAATTCTTATGGCACGCGTAACCGTTGAAGATTGTTTAGACCATGTAGACAACCGCTTTGAGCTTGTACTAGTGGCAAGCAAACGCGCGCGGCAATTGGCACGTCAAGGGATCGAACCAACTGTAGAGTGGGATAACGACAAACCGACAGTGGTTTCTTTACGTGAAATTGCAGCAGGTCATGTATCTAAAGATATTTTGAAACAGCGTGATCAAGACTACCAAGCATCAAGTCTTGACCTTGCACTTTCTGCAAACAATTTGAATTTAGATGGCTTTTCTTTCCAATAAGAAAAAAAAAGGAAGAGTACTGCTAGANNTTCTTTCCAATAAGAAAAAAAATCTTGAAAAAGCCTAGTTTTGACTAGGCTTTTTTTATTGCATAACTTTTATATTGGGCCAATAACCGTTATAACATAAGGTTAAAGATACGTTATAGAAGATGTATCTTTTTGCTTTTTTTAAATGAAAAATTTGACAAGTCATGCAATATGTTTTTCATTAAAGGGCTAGCGTTTTAAATTGTAGAAACTGAAGTATTAAAGGTGTTATATGCCAGGCCCACAGGTCAGCCAAGCCAAACAACAGCTCAAAATTATTATCGACGCTTACTTAAGTGCAAGTGATGTCGAGCGCGTGCTTGTGGCCTGCGATTATGCCGATATTGCCCATGACGGCATCACCCGTAAAAGCGGCGAACCCTATATCCTGCATCCGATTGCGGTCAGCAGNNGTCAGCAGTATCCTTTCGCATATGCGCCTGGATGCCGAAACCCTGATGGCGGCCCTGCTGCATGACGTGATTGAAGATACCGATTTCAACAAAGAAGACATTGCTGAAAAATTTGGACGCACCGTGGCGGAACTGGTCGATGGTGTCACCAAACTCAGCCATTCCAGCGATAAAGAATATAATAAAGCCGCATCTTTCCGAAAAATTCTGCAAGCCACCCTGCAAGACCCTCGTGTCATTATTATCAAACTGGCTGACCGCTATCACAACATGACTACTTTGGGTTCATTGCGCCCAGATAAACGCGCGCGTATTGCCCAGGAAACCTTTGATATTTTTGTGCCGATGGCACGTATCGTCGGTATGAACGAGATGGCCGACAATCTGGAACATCTGTGCTATCAGAATCTTGACCTGGATATGTTTAATAATGTGCAAGATGCATTATTACAAACCAAGCCGAAACGCTGTGAGTATCAGAGTATCTGGGAAAAGAATCTCACTGAGCTGCTGCAACAACACCAGATTAGCGGTCGTATTAAAAAGAAAAATAACAATATTGAATTACTGCGTCACTTCGTCAAGAACGATATTAATTTACAGGAACTGACTCACAGTCATGCTTTTGAGATTATCCTGCAAAGCATTGCCGACTGTGACCGCCTGGCAGAAATCCTGCGCGAGAATTTCCAGATTTTGCATTATGAAGATCATATTCGCCGTCCATTACCGGGTGGCAACCAGTCTTTAATGATGCGTTTAAAAGGTGAGAAAACCACGCTTTCACTGACCATTCAAACTGAGCTGATGCGTAAAGCGGCCCGTTTTGGCGTGGTATTGGGAGAAAATGCACCGCAAGCCTGCCGTTCAGCCATTCAGGCGTCTATGCAGAACCTGAATGTATTGGTAGATGGCGAATGTGCCAAAACCACTTTTAGCGATCTGTTAGATTATTTACACCAGGAAAAAATCTGGGTATATACCCCGCATGGCCATCTACACGAACTTCCACAAGGGGCTACAGCAGTCGATTTTGCTTATTCAGCCAGCCTGTTTTTAGGCAACCATGCGGTAGGGGCAAAGGTAAATGGGGAAACCCGCCCTCTTTCAACCCCCCTGGTCAGTGGGCAAGTGATCGAGATTATTACGGATGTTCTGGCGACACCAAATCCTGACTGGCTCAGCTTTATTAATACCCAGAAAGCCCGTCGTGCGATACAGAATATTTTGCGTGATCAGGATATTGAAGAACAACAACTGGTGGGTCAGCAGGCTCTGAATCGTGCTCTGAAACTGTTTAACCGCTCCATCAAAGATTTAACTGAATCGGACTGGATGGATATTTTGCAATGGCGATATATCGAATCCAAAGAACAGTTATTTGAACAGATTGCCGTGGGCGACCTGTTGCCACAATTAGTGGCTAACCACCTGTTCGCACAAGGGCAAGGTCTGGATAACCAGTCCTCGACCCGCCTCATTCAAGGTACTGAAGGGGTAGATGTCAAATATGCCCATTGCTGCAACCCTGTACTTGGCGATCCGATTCAGGGACACCTTTCGCGCCGTGGCTTAATTGTACATCGTGCCCGTTGTCATAATCTTTTGCATGAACAGCATCTGCACCCAGAAAACATCATGCCGCTGCACTGGACTTCAGAAGAAGTCAATGACATCAGTTTCACCGCTTATTTGAGCATTGATATGGAAATGAGTGATGAACAAGTTTCCGACTTGATTTATCAATGCCGTAAGGAAAAAACCGGGGTTGAAATGGTGCATAACCACGAAGGCAAAACCTACGTTAATATTGTGGTCCACAATCGTAAGCAAATTGCGCAGATTATTCGCGATTTACGTATGCATTTTGGTTTTCCACGGATTGTCCGTTTAGCCCAGCCCATCAATATTGCTGAAGCATCCAAAGCCAGTTAGTTCAAACATAAGTAACGCTTATTGAACAATTTACGCTATGATGCATAGAGATAATACAAGGAGAAATCGATGTCCCGCCAAGTAATCCATACTGAAAATGCCCCTGCAGCCATTGGTACCTATTCTCAAGCGATTTTAGTTAAAAATACCCTGTACCTTTCGGGTCAAATTGGTCTAGATCCTTATAGTATGGAGTTGGTTGAAGGTATTGAAGCGCAAATTCGCCGTGTATTTGATAATTTAAAGGCCGTTTGTGAAGCAGCGGGTGGCTCGTTGGCAGATATCGCTAAACTGAATATTTTTCTGACTGATCTTTCTCATTTCCAGCTGGTCAACCAGATTATGGGTGAATACTTTGCCCAACCCTACCCTGCCCGTGCAGCATTAGGTGTAGCCAGCTTACCTAAGGGTGCTTTGGTTGAAATGGATGGTATTGTGATTATTAATCAATAACTTTCAATCAGTTATAAAATTGTACAAAACACCACCGATCATGTGGTGTTTTTTTATTCAAAAACTCAATCATAATAAATGATATTTCAAATGAATTTCATTGACAAACGATAATAATTATCAATAATATCAATTATCCCATTTCACTCTTGTGTGGCTAGTTCAAATGTACGTGTGCTTATGTCGTGGTATTACCGATCAAGATATTAAAGATGCAGTCGCAAATGGCGCGGAAAGCTATCGTGAAATCCGTGACCTGCTTGATTTAGGTACCTGCTGTGGTCGTTGTGCACCTGAAGCTCGTGCCATCATTAGTGAAGAACTTTCAGAAATTGCAGCCCGTATTTCCATAGCTGCTTAAACCCAGATAATCATAATGACATACTAAATGATCAATAGATCATTTTCTCCTCTCCCGCTTATGACTCTAGGCGGGTTTTTTATGTAGCCCGTTGCACTTACGGTCTCATATAGTTCTTGATTGCGATTTTCATTTGCTGTTCAATAAATTACTCGCCATTGTTTTGCTTCTTGTTTAAGATAATTGAAATAATAATTTTTTGATTGCCTGACATATTGTTGAGGCAGAAATTGTTGATGGAGAACTTTCAATGAAAGGCAATCGTGATGTCATTAATCAATTAAATCAGGTGCTTTATCACCAGTTGACTGCCATTAACCAGTATTTCCTCCACTCCCGCATGTTTAATGATTGGGGAATTGAGAAACTCGGTTCAGCAGAATACAAAGAATCCATTCAACAAATGAAAGATGCGGATAAAATTATTGAACGGATTTTATTCCTTGAAGGCCTGCCTAACTTACAAAATTTAGGCAAGTTGTACATCGGTCAGCATACTGTTGAAGTACTGAATTGTGATGTTCGCAAGGTTAACGAAAATATTGAAGCANNGGATTATGTGACTCGTGACCTTGTTCAGGAAATTCTGGAAAAAGAAGAAGAATATCTGGACTGGACCACCACCCAGCTTGATCTGGTCGGAAAAGTTGGTATCGAAAATTATATTCAAAGCCAGATTTAATTTAAAAACAGCCAGTCGATTGACTGGCTGTTTTATTTATAAAATTCGCTTTTTTAAATGTTACTTTTTGGCGACAGGCTGGGCCAATGATGCGTAGTCCAGATCAACTTTACGCATTTTTTTTAACAACCAGAGCTGATGCCTGGCCTCCTGCTCATAGCCATTAAAAGCCAGGATTTTGGCATACTTATATAAATCATAGGTGGTCGGATAATTCAAAACTACCTCTCTAATTTGCTCAAGCTGTTGTGCACTCACTTTGCTATAGGGATTCATACGAATCCAGTCTATACGCCGGTTAAATTCTTCCAGCAAATAAACCTGATCTTGATTGGTAATTTTTTCCGGTGCTTTTTCATAGCGTAACGTTTGATTGAGTTTAGGGACCATCACCGAATAATCTCGCACAATCAGAATCAGCAGCAAGAAAAATAAGCCGTAAGCAACACGCATATAATTGGGTGGAAGCGTCACAACTTTAGTATCTGCTTGCTGTGACTGAACCAGCCCCATAATAAAACCGACCGGTAGCAGGAAATAGGCATAATACTGCGGAAATTCCAGCATGGCGTGAATCAATACGACACCCATCATTAAAATTCCGATCACGGATTCAACTGAATTGACCCGCTTATTCAGCTGATAGCCCCAATAGCCAAAGTAGGCTAGAAACGGCAGTCCTATAAGGAGACCATTCCACAGGATAAAATCGAGAATAAAATTATGTGCGCTACGAATCCATACCGGTCCCTGAACATGATCACTGACCAGGGTGTAAGCAACACTGGTCTGATTCCAGCCATAACCCAGCCATGGACGATCAGCAATGGCATGCAGCATTTGATTCCAGATAGCTAACCGCGACATATCCCCTGTAGCGCGTCTGGCCACATCGACAGCTTTAATCTGTATATCCAATAATTGGGTTAAATAGCTCCCAATGACAGGCAATACCAGGACTAATCCTATAAAGACACCTAACCATACCGCCAGGGAATACCATTTAATATGGATATAACCTTTAAATTGCTGGTAGGCCAAATAAACCAGAATAAAGACACAAGCCACCCATGAGGTTCGGGATTGACTTAATGCCACACTCATCAACATAATGAATGCTGCAGGAACCAGCCATTTGGTCTGAACTTTTTTGGTTTCATATAAATATAAACAGGCCAAAAGGGACATGAGTAAAAAAGTGGCCATATTGTTTGGCTGGGCAAAATTGGCATAAGGACGGACAGCACGTTGCATATCCACCATCCCGGGGATATAAGCATCTAGCGTTAACCATTGGCAGATGGCAATCACACCCGTCGCTGTGCCTGCCATTAAAAACACGTAACTGAGCCCAGTAAAAATACTTTCACGGTCTGTTTTTTCGCTTGATAAGTTATAGCCAACTACTGTACTCAGCCAGAACCCTAGGACAAATAAGCTACAGATCAAGGCTTTATCAAAGAAAAATAGCTCACCCATCCAATATTGCACAAGTGGAATTGCTGCAAGGAATAATAAGGGTAAGCTGATCAGCGGTAGTTTAATTTTATCTTTTAAATAAATGGCGGCGAGTACAAAAAGCGATAAAAAGGCAAAAAGTTCACCCGTATAGGTAACCCAAGGGCGATAATGGATAGGCAGAAGCCAAGCCAGTGAAATAAAGACAATGGCTAAGAGAAGGAGGAAGAATTTCATGATTAAATCAGTGAAAATAGAATGTGGTTATAATAACTTAGATTCTCAGATGAAGTGCAAGAGAGATTCATTTGGCTGGTCTAAAAGAAACTGTAAGCATAATACTTTCTATTTCTTATAAATTTTTATCATGTAGAATATCCTGAATAGGATTAAATTTTTAGATAGATTAAAAATTTGCGGACGAAAATAGCTGAAATTTAGCGCATTACTCGATTCTCTAGGCTTTTCTTTATGAGTCAAAAAAAAACAGTATTAGTTTTAGCATCAACTTACCCTCGTTGGGTAAACGACCATGAGCCAGGATTTATACATGAATTATGTAAAAGGCTTACATCACATTTTAATGTGATCGCACTTGTACCAGATGCTATAGATGCCGATCCAAATGGATTGCTTGATGGTGTTCAGGTAGTCCGCTATAAATATGCCCCAAAAAAATTACAATCGCTAGTCAATAATGGCGGTATCGTCAATAATTTAAAAGCGTTTTGGTGGAAATGGTTACTCGTTCCCAGTTTTCTAATCGGGCAATATCTTGCAGTCAAAAAAATTTTGAGTACACAAAAGGTTGATATTATTCATGCACATTGGTTGATTCCACAAGGTTGGATTGCAAGCCGATTTTGCAAACAATTCAACCTTCCTAATGTAGTGACTTCTCATGGCGGAGATTTATTTGGATTACAAGGTAATACCTTGACTAAAATAAAAAAGAAAGTGGCTGAGAATTCAACTGCAATGACTGTAGTCAGTCAGGCAATGAAAGAATACTTAGAGCAAATTTCAATACAACCTAAAATACTTAAAGTCATTCCGATGGGGGTTGATTTACAAAATCGCTTCACGCCTAAATCTGATATACAACGCCATAAAAATGAACTACTTTTTGTCGGGCGGCTCGTACCTAAAAAAGGGCTTAATTATTTAATAGATGCTTTATCTATTTTGGTAAGAACCTGTCCGGAATTATCCTTAAAGATTGTGGGTTTTGGACCGGAAGAAGAAAATTTGAGAGAACAGGTACAACAGTTAAAGCTTGAAAATAATGTCAAATTTTTAGGTGCATTGTCACAAGACAAGCTTCCTGATCAATATAGGCAAGCTACCCTTTTTGTGGCTCCTTTTGTACGAGCAGATAATGGTGATCAGGAGGGATTACCCGTTGCATTGATGGAAGCGATTGGCTGTGGATGCCCTGCTGTGGTCGGTTATGTAGCAGGAATTGAAGATTTATTAGGTGAAGACATCAAACATATTGCGGTTAATCCACAGAATAAACAAGAATTAATCGCAGCAATTTCCATAGCTTTAGACCAACCTACTATTGCATCTGAGCGTACTATGCGTATTCGACAAAATGCCATTGGACTCATAGATTGGGATAGCGTCGCAAAAGCTTATGCCGCAATTTTAGATACTAGTATTAAAAAACACTCTCAAACTTAAGACTTAATATTCAAGTGCTAATGAAGTTATAAATGGCTCTATACGTTTAATGATTGTCTCCCAGTCATCAATGGCTACTAGTGCATGGACTGGGGTATTGAGTTGTTGCTGTAATTTAAAAGCCAGATCTTGCGCATTCCCCGCTTCAAACAATGCTTGATGCAAATCTGTAAATAAGTGGCTCATTTCCCCTATATTGGCTACAACTACTGGCAAATTACAAGCATGCATTTCATATGCTTTTTGGGGAAAGCAATAGCGACCAAATGGAGTGTCTAAGATTGAAATAATACCAACATCTAAAGCTTGAAAAAGTGTAGCAATTTCATGATGGGGTAAAGCACCTAAATAGTGAACCCGATCTCCTGCTGGAGGAGGACAATCTTCTTGATAAGGACCCGCAATAACTAAATTCACATTGGGCATTTCTTTTTCTATATTTTTCCAAGCTTGATAAATAACCTCTACCCCTTTATCACGATATAATCCACCAGCAGTACCAATATATTGTTTGTCAGGCAGTAAACCGAGCTGTTTTCGGGCCTCTATTTTATTTTTTTGGCAAAATGTTTGAGTGTCTACAGTACTTGGCATGGACAACACGATGCCTTTGGCACGATATTCTTGAGAAACTAAATCTGCTAATGGCTGACTTGTAGTAGTAATTAAGTGAGCTTTACAGACGGCTTTTCGCAATAAGCTTTTCATCCCAGGTATGCGTGCTTGTCCAAAACCTTCAAAGTTATCATAAAGATCTGCAACAAAAGGGACATTCAATTTTCTAGAACACCAAGCCCCCCACACAATATGGGGAATATCAGAGGCCGCAATAATAATATCTGGCTGATACTGTTTTAATTGTTGTAAAAGAACAAAAGGATAAGCTAATAACCCAGCTTTTTTAAATCTTTTATAACTTTTTGAATGCCAAATCAAAGATTTTAATTCATTTGACTCATCCCAGTTACCTTCATCATGTGATTGATAACTCAAACAAAAACATTCTACCTGATGTCCTAATAATGCCAATTGATTCGGTATCTCATACAAACGCGCATATTTATCCAAAATGACATCTTTAGACATATATTGTCGTTTACACAAGAATGCGATTTTCAATTATTTTCTCTCCAAAATTTTATCTACCGCATTTAATGCAGCACCCACCACTTGATCCATGTTGTAGTAACGATATTCTGCCAAACGCCCAACAAAAGTCACATTTTTTTCAGCATCAGCCAAAGTCTTATACTTTTTAAATAAGGCTTCATTTTCATCTCTAGGAATTGGATAGTATGGATCACCTTCTGCTGTTGGGTATTCTTTTACTATAGATGTCGCAGGATTCTGCTGTCCAGTAAGATGCTTAAATTCCGTGATACGCGTGAATTCAAAATCATTTGGATAATTCACTGTACCAACAGATTGATACCATTCTTGCTCAGCTAAATGTTCATGTTCAAAACGTAAAGAACGGTAAGGCAGTTTGCCAAATTGATAATCGTAAAACTCATCAATACAGCCTGTATAAATGATATGGTCATATTGTTTATGTTGTTTGAGCCAATCTTTATAGTCGGTCGCCAATTGTACGTTAATATTTGGATGATTTAATAGATTTTCAAACATCACCGTATAGCCATGTAAAGGCATCGCTTGATACGTATCGGCAAAATAACGATCATCAGTATTAGTACGTGTAGGAATTCGTGCTGCAACACCTGCTTTAAGTTCAGATGGATCTAAGCCCCATTGTTTTTTGGTATAGTTTAAGAAAAATTTTTCGTATAAATCACGACCTACTGAGTTTAAAACAACGTCTTCACTGCTTTTAACATGTTCTTTAGGTTCACGGACTTTTTCAAAATATTCCGCTGCTTGCTCTTCATTAAGGTCTAAACCATAAAGTTGATTTAAGGTATCTTGATTAATAGGGAATGGGTATTCTTTGCCGTTAACAACACCACGTACACGATGTTCATAGGATCTCCATTTTGTAAATTTGGATAAATAGTTAAATATTCGTTCACTATTGGTATGAAAGATATGTGGTCCATATTGATGAATTAGAATACCGTATTCATCTTCCACATCATAAGCATTTCCAGCGATATGAGAGCGTCGATCCACCACTACGACTTGATGTCCTGCTTCTGCCAGTTCTCGGGCTGTAACTGTGCCTGCGAAACCAGCACCTATGGCTAAAATATTCATTTCTTAAAATAATCCTTTTTGTTCATGACGTTTACCTCCCCTAGACAGTAATCCATCACAAAAACCAAAGACATATGCTTTTAACTGCTGATACTTATTTTTCTCATTAAATAAAGAAATTAAAAGCCTAAACAAAAGACTAGGTAGCGTTTGTGAATAAAGTCTAAATCCAAAATATTTTTTGGCGATAAAAATTCGATTTCGTGTATCGTAGTAACGTTTCCATGGTGGCAGAGATACATAGTTTATNNGGCAGCAATAAAGAATGTATGATCGGGCAAGCCAATTTTTTGCACCAATTTTCGATGAATCAAAAAACCTAAAAATGGTAAAGAAAGAACTTCTATTTTTTCTGAAATATCAACTGGATTATGTGTTGGCATCCATGTACCACTAGCATTTACCGTCATTTCCCAAGAGATTTGCTGATCTTGTATCGCCAAAGAGGCATAAATATGCTGTGGTGTGGTATGTTTCATCAATTCATCAAGAGCTGTTGGGTGTGGCATCGCATCATCGTCCATCATCCATACATAATCTGCACCATGTTCAAAAGCATATTGCATTCCTGTGGAAAACCCACCTGCACCACCGATATTTTCTGGTAAATTTAACCATATAATTTTTTCATTACTGAATAATCTTTCATTTCTAATATAATCTTCTGTTCCATCAGTAGAAGCATTATTCACCACGATAATATGCATAAAATCAAAATTTTGCTTTAATAATTGTGCAAGACAAATCGACAGTAGGTTTTTCCGATTATAGGTGACGACAACCGCATAGACATTCTGCTTATCTTTGATCATTAAGCTATCCTTCTTCACAATTTACGCACATATGATGTTGCTAAGAAATGACCTTTTAGCATTCTATAATAACGGCTTATCCATCGAATAGGGATTAACAACCACTCTAATAAGATAGGATGAATAAAATAAAGTTTTTCAAAAAATGCATTTTCAGGTTTTGAGTTGGGATTTAATTTTCTTGCAAATAAGGCAGTTTTAGTCCAATACATTGGAGAAAAATGAAAACCGCCATGAATACATGACCATAGCCCATATGATGCACTAATTATTCTAATTGAAGTTAGTCTATTTTCCGATTTTAGTGTTTTCAGCGTGTCTTGGATAGATTTTTTTCTTTCTATAAATAACTTTGGATTAGAATAAAAAATAGGTACAGACAACCTGTCAATATCATGCTGATACCATACGGCTACCACATCATTGCTTTTTATCCATTCTATTTCCGTACTTGCAGAAATTGTCCGCATCCATTTTTCATCTTCAACAACAAAAATATCTTCATCCCATTTTAAATGTTTAATGACTTTAGATTTATACACGGTTGCAAAGGTTAAAGCTGGGCAATGCGCACTCAAGGTTGCTGCACAATAATCGTTTATATCAATAATTTTTATCACTTGATAACGAATATTTTCATCTTCTATTGCTCCTGCATAAGTGGACAAATCCGCATTAGAACCAAACAATTCTATATATTGCTTATAAGCCACTTCAGGATATAGATAATCATCATCATCCAAGAAACGAATCAACTCACCTTGCGCAAGTGACAATCCATAATTACGAGCTTTACATACATTACCCTGGGGTAGTTTGTGGTAACTAACCAATGAATGTTGAAAAGATAAACTCGTGTCAAAAGCCATACCATCTTTGCCATTAAGCACAACAATAATCTCAGTTTGGATATGCTCATCATCAAATAATGCACTTTTGATAGAACGTTGTAGAAATTCAGATCGGCGACCTGCACTAGGTATGATTATGCTGACATGAATAGTCATTGATGCTTGTCCTGATGAATCTGTTTATATCCCTTTAAAATAAGTACCCATCTATATATATCATTTCTAATTCGATTATATACTTTCCAAAAAACACCTTGCTTATATACTCTTTTTAGAAAGTTCGGTTCATCAATATAGAAATTAGTTCTTTCATTTTCGATGTGACTATTATTCATTTCAAACGGATGTTTCAAAATATCCATATAATATAAATTTATTGAAACTCCTAAGAGTTCATTCCAGCAATCAGCTTTAGTGAAATTATTTAATTGATAGTGAATAATAAATTTAGCAATGTGCTTATTAATTACATAGCAACATGTGCCAAAGAAAAATTTCTTTGAAAAGTTTGGAACTATAAATATTGATTCTCTAATATTTTTATATAATTTATATTTTTCAATATGCAAAGGTATTTGCCCCCCACACAAGACAATTCCATCTAATTTATGTTTTATTAAGGTATTTTCTATAAAATTTATAGCTTCATCTTTTCCAATAATATCATCCTCTAATATAAGTGCATATTCATCATCTGTTTCTAAAAATGCTTCCAATGCTTGAATATGACTGAGTGCACAACCTACCTCACTAGGAGTAATTATCTTTTGATGGTTTTTGAAGTATTGTTGAGCATGAAAAAAATAATCTTTGGCTAATAATTTTTTACCATTAACTGCCTTTATCCATTGCATATTCGGATAAGTTTTAGGAAAACGTTGCGCTAATTCTGCACGACGCTGTATGTCCTGTTCGAGTGAGATAAGATAGATTTTCATGAAAAACTTACTCATTATCAACCGTAGTAAAAATCACATTTCTCATGTCATATAAAAAGTTTTCTACTGAATGTCTATCTTTAATATAGTCTATAGCTGCTTGGGCTAAAATATTACGTCTTACATCATCACACATTAACTCTTGAATTGCATTAACATATAAATCGACTTTATCAAAACCATCCCCTAAAACATTTCCCACATGTATTCCAAACTGAGATGTTAAATTTTCTGGATTTCTATTACTAACCAGAACGGTACCATATGATAAAGCCTCCAAGAAAGAAACTGGAAGCGCCTCATGAATAGAAGTATTTATTAATATCTTTGCATCTTTTAGAAATTGCTCTTTTCTCTCATCTTCTAAATGACCCACAAAAAATAAATTTGAAATATTTTTATAGTTCTGCATTATTGCAGAATTTTCTTCTTTTTCTCGAAAGGTTTGACCAATAACATAGAATTCATATTGAGGCATTTGTTTTGCAATTTCACAAAATAGCCATCCACGTTTTACAGATTCAATACGTCCTAAAAATATTATAATATTTTTCTTTTCATGACTGCTTAAGCTGAAGTTATGATCAATATCGATAGGATTTGGTAGATATTGAATACTGACATCAGTATCCAGATTATACAAGTCTATTGCTTTTTGATTTAGAAAGTACCCTTGAGAGACAAATTTAACCCTATTTTTTTTATACCAGTTATTAACCAGATTATAGACGTTCGGATTATAGTAACTTTTCTCAGGAAATAGCTGAACTGTATTTATTTCATCCCATTCATATACAGGGCGTGGGTCTTGAATCCAAAGAATTAACTTTTTATTTACATCACACTCATTCTCAAGAACATAACTATATGTAAGTTCAATACTTAAGTAAATGTCATATTTTTTTTTCTTCAACCAAAATTTTGCAGCATACTTGTTGCGGGGCAATCTGTAAAGAGTTACATTATCAACTTTGTACTTTTCTGAGAAATACTTTCCCAAATATCTGCGTTGAGCTTTTCCCAATAACACCTCTATTTCAATATCTTCATTTGGGAGATACTTCGCAATATATTTTCTTGCAAGAAATCCATATCCACCATAAGCTGTTTCTGCTGCTCCAAAAAATTCATCAATTATTAGACCAACTTTTATTTTCTTTTTACCATTACCACATTTAGACACAATCTTATCTCTATATCTCATTATGTAAAAACTTATACATCAAACAATTATGGTCTAAATCATAAAGATTTCTATTTTTAAGCATTTCATTATATAAATGAATACACAATGTTCTTTTACTTACTAAATCTGAAAGATTTAGTTCGGGATCAAATAACTGGTTAATGCAGTTGTAATGAACTGGATAAAAGACATCAATGGGGCTAACAAATTTAATAGAATCATCGTTTTTTATATAATGTGTAATAGCATGAGGCCCAATAGTTCCCCAAGGTAAGCTCTCAACCCCTTGATTAAGCCGAAGTAGATACTTAAATTTCAGAATCATTTTTCGCATATTAGAATACCAAGGAGGTATAAAATTTGATGTACAGACCATCTTTATCAAACTATCCAACACAAAACTTTCTTGGGGTAATGCTAAGATAGCTCCATTGATAAAGTAATTATCTTCAAAACCAAGTAAATACCCAGATTCAGGGCGTATAATAGGTTTTAAACAATAGACATCACAATCCACATATACCCCCTCAACTCTTTTTAATAATGCATACCGAAAAATATCAGAAAATAAAGCATAACTTCCTGTTTGCTTATGTTTAATAATCTTATCTTTAGAAATCGTTAAGTTTGCATCCTGAATTATAATACCTTGTGGAACATTTTCTATTTTATCATACACATGCAGAAAAACCTTATGCCCCCTCATAACAAAAGATTTTAAACAACTTTCTGAAATTTTACCTAGCGAATTACCAATCCAAAGTGCATGTATATCAACTAAATTCATAATAAAGTAAAGCCCATTACATACTAAAATTAAAAATAACCTATACTATTAAAAAATAAATGTTTATTTTGTTACTGTTTCACCCTTTAATTTGGACAATCATAAAATTCTCATTCCTGTATATTCATGATTCTAAAAGTCTACTTTGTACTATCTTTTAATATTTTTTCACAGGTAATGATACTATCGCATCCCATAATAGCACTTTCTCTATGAGCAATAATCACCATTGTCATTTTCCCATTTAAACTTTGAATCGCTTCATTCACTGCTTTTTCAGTTTCAGTGTCTAAAGCACTTGTTGCTTCATCCATAAATATCACTTGAGGTTGTTTATATAATGCACGCGCAATCCCCAAACGTTGCCGTTGTCCACCAGACAATAAAATACCACGTTCCCCAATTACGGTATTATAATCATCTTTTAAATCTTGAATAATAAATTCATCTATTTGTGCAAGTTTTGCAACATCTTTTACCAATTGAAAATCAATTTTCTCCTTAGAAATACCAAAGGCAATATTCTCAGCGATCGTCATGTCCGCCAAATAAATAAATTGAGGGACATAACTCACCAAACTTTGCCAGCTTCGCACATTCGCGTCATTTATAACTTTACCATCGATTTTGAGTACGCCTGAAGTTGGCTCTAAAAGCCCTAACATAATATCCATTAAAGTGCTTTTTCCAGAACCACTTTTTCCAATAATCCCCAAACTGGTATTCTTGTCTATTCTAAGGTTTATGTTTTTTAAAACTTGCTTTTCCAATTGATTAGGATAAGCAAAACTAACATTGACCAACTCAATAAATTGATTAAATTGAACACTTTCAGAGTTTATATTTAATCCTTTTTCGCTTGAATGGAGTACGAACTCATCAACTACACCATTTAAAATATGCTCTGAAAACTTATATGTCGTAATTGCTCGATAAATATTTTGTGCTGCTGGTAGCATCCGATATGCAGCCACACCATACAAACCAATAACAGGTAATATTGTACCCACACTATGATTTTGTAAAACTAAAAATATTGCCAACAGAATCAAGCATCCGTAACCAATAGTTTCAATAATATGCAATGGTATTTGAGCCAAAGATTCTTGGGATGCTAAGTGGCGCGCATGAATTCTTGAATTTTGATCAAATCTTTTATAATAATAATCATGTGCATGATTAATCATGACATCCTTAATCCCACCCAAAACCTCTTGGCAACTTTGATATCTTTCTATATTCGCCTTCAAGAACTCTTGACTAATTTTTTTCATAAATTTCTTTACGATTAAAAACATCAAGGTATAAAAAAGAATAATTACCCCTGCTATAGTGAGCGCCATTAGTGGATCATAAAAAATGAGTAAAATTATCATTGCCATGACAATTAACCCATAAGATAAAATCGTTAACAATGGTTTCAATACCCCCCAAACAACTTGATCGACATCATTGAGTAATATTTTGGTTAAATCTGCACTATTTCTTTGAATAAAGAAGCTATAGTTCTGTTTTAAGTAAAT